>JARGNK010000182.1 GCA_029213145.1 Rubripirellula sp.
CTGTCTTACTGTACGCGTATCGCCGATCAAATTTTGGTCGGGAGATGCGAAACCAGAACGTACGATTTAGCCCTTGCAGATTATTGGTTCGATTTTAAATAGGCCCAAACCGACATGTTAAAAACTGCTGCACTTTTTCCCGCCTCGCTTGCTCTTGCTGTCACCCTGTTGATAGCCCCTGCTCGTGCTGAGGAGGTCACACTGGGTGATCCAACTCTCACCGCGGGCATTCCTGGATTCGGGCTCCTCACTGAGCAGGACCTCGCAACCTGGCTGGGAAATCCGGATCACCACAATCCGCTCACCGTCAAATTGCCCAAGGGTCTCGATGCGGCGGAAGCAAATGTTTACATCCCGGCCGACAACCCAATCACTCGTGCCAAGATCGAACTCGGTCGTCAACTCTACTTTGATGAGCGATTGTCATCCGACAACACGATCTCCTGTGCATCTTGTCACGATCCTGAACAGGGTTACAGTGCCGAAACTTCGTTTGGGATCGGAGTCCGAGGCCAGCAGGGCGGACGCAATTCACCGGTCGCTTACAATCGGATCCTCAGCAAAGCTCAGTTCTGGGATGGCCGTGCCGCCGACTTAGAGGCTCAAGCCGTTGGCCCGATCGCGAATCCGATCGAGATGGGGAACAGCCACGCGGCTTCGGTCGCGACGCTCGCATCGATTCCCGGATACAAGATGCAGTTTGAAAAGATCTTTGACGACGGTGTGACGATCGATAACGTCGGCAAAGCGATTGCGACCTTCGAACGTGTTTTGGTGACCGGGCCGATGCCATACGACGCCTACGATGCCAAGGCAAAGTTCGAAAAGGTATTCGCGGACGATTTGGAATATCTGGACGAAGAGCCCGAACTGAAGGCTCGCTACCAAGGTCTGATTGACGCGACCAAAGCTTATCCAATGAGCGAATCTGCTCAGCGAGGAATGGTACTCTTCGCAGGAAAAGCAAATTGTGCCGCCTGCCACGCCGGTGCTAATTTCACCGACGAGCAGTACCACAACTTGGGCGTCGGGATGGAAGTCACGAAGCCAGATGTCGGGCGATCCGAAGTCACCAAGGCAGACAAGGACCGCGGCGCATTCAAAACGCCGACCCTTCGCAATATCGTCTACTCAGCACCCTACATGCATGACGGTAGCCAAAAGACCCTCGAGGAAGTCGTCGATTGGTACGACAAGGGCGGGCATCCTAACCCAACCCTCAGCGATAAAATGAAGAAGTTGAACCTGACCGATCAGGAAAAGGCGGATGTCGTTGCCTTCATGAACGAAGGCCTGACTGGAGAATTTCCAGTCGTTCGGCAATCACGCCTACCCTAAGCGGCGGAAAGATTCAAAGTAAGTTTTCTCGGGCGGTCTTGCTGCCCGGTCAAGAACGCGGACCCCAGCACGGTCCGCGTTTTTTTTGTGTGCCGGATGCGACAACGATTGATGAAACGTAGCCATCGATGAAGCGTGGGAATTGATGAAGCGTGCCGTTCAATCGGATCGGCATTCACGGGGACCACCACTGAATCAAACGCGGTTGACTGCTGGCTCTGCTGTATTGCTGTGCACACCTCTTTGCCCCCGTCCCTCGTGTGCCGTTCGTCTTTCCGAATGATCTTGGATAGCCCGCCTCGGCCATGCGGTTTCTCACGACGGGTTGGCTGGATCGATATCAAATTGGCTGAGCAGTTGGTTTGGAACACCGATGGGGACGATATGGACTTGGCCGATGACGGATCGGGCGGTTTCTTTTGCAAACCCGACTTTCTCTGCAACGAAGGTGATTGTGTGATCGGCGAGAAAGGTCGAATCCGATGGTTCACCAGAGTCACAGTCCAAGCCGGTAGGAATGTCCAGAGCCACACGCAAGGCATCTGACGCGTTGCAGCCATCAACAGCCTGGAGATAGAGACCTCGTAAGGGGCCCGCCGCTCCGGTCCCAAGCATGCCGTCGACGATTGTGCCAACGTTTCGCAATGCATTTCGAATCGCCTCTACGTCTCGGGCGACGACAATTTCAAGTCCCGACTTCACGGCGATGGTTGCATTTGTCTTGGCATCGCCTTTCAAATTCGCCGGTTCAGTCAAGGCGATGATTCGCACGTCGTGTCCGAGGATTTCCAAGTGTCGGGCAATGACATAGCCATCCCCGCCATTGTTGCCGCTCCCACAAACGATCACGATCTTTCCACTTGGTGCGACTGCGTCGATGACGGCGGTCGCTCCGATGCCGGCGTTCTCCATCAGAACGATTCCGGGAATCGCATACTGTTCGGTTGCAATTCGATCCACTTCGCGGACTTGTGCTCGCGTTAATGCCCGACGTTTCATATTAGTGATTCCTGTGTCAGCGGAAATGATCGGCATTCGCAGGTCGAGCGTTTTCGGCCCTCGCACCGATGTGAACCACGCCGTGAACTCATTTAGACGGCGGCGATTGGTGTTTCAGGCGATCGCAAGGATACGCGACGAATCACCGAATCGCAGCGGTGAGGTTCGCTGCCCTGGATTGAGATCGGAGCCCATCGCTTGCCCTGCACGCCGCCGGCTTCACGTTAGGGTCGGTCCAACCGGCGTCAACATGATGCGGATCGGGTTGGTAGGGTGTCGTGACGTGGTTTAGGGCAAAGGGGGCCGTCATAAACTCCTTCGTCTGATTTGCAGTCAAATCACTTTGTGCCTGTCCCCAATTTGCCCTTTGTGCCTGTCCCCAATTTGCCTGTCCCCAATTTGCCCAATGTATCGTTGACTGCACACGCTTCGAAGCTGGGTATCCCCCTATTGATCCTGGTCAGCATTCTTCACGAAGTCGTCGATATCTGGCGTAAAGTTCTCACTTTTAGAATAGAAGCTCACGGTACCATGTTTTCTTCTGGCCCACTCTGCAAATACCACTCCCAGCACAACACCTAGCGAAAGGGAAAGATTCAACAGCACGACTCCCGCTTCGCCTCCGACAGAGAGATCCAGGTATGCACCGATCAATGCGCCAGCAAGGACCGGGGAAGCAGCGATTTTAGGCAAAAGACAACTTCAGCAGCTTTGTCAAAAAAGTTCCTCTTTCCTCGTCTTAATTGATGAAATCAGAGCAACGAGATCAGTTCTAGAGTCTGCACAGCCTGTCCCCTTTTTAGACTCCGTGTCCCCTTTTTCGGCTCTGGCGTGATTTGCGCTAGGCGTGATTTGCGCTAGCTTTCCAAGCGTCCAACACGATGGAAGCAAACTTCACATGTAGAGTCGGATCAGGAGTCACGGTCATACATCACCTGCAGACCACTGCGTTCGAATCAAGACAACCTTTCGCCGCACGGACTCCTCGACACATCCGAGTCGCTCGGCAATTTCTTGATTGGTGTATCCTTCCATTTTCCAGACGGCGATATCCCTAAGATCCTTGCGCAAAGATCCAAGCATTTCCTGGCAAACCAAGCTGAATTTCTCAGCAAATTGCGGTGAGGGGTCAGGTGGCTCCATGAGTTGATTACCCTCTTTGTCAAGAAAAATTGAGTGGCCGCGTACTCGACCATCACCCCGTTTTTGTCGATTCAAATGTCTCGCTTGATCCGTCGCTTTATTTTCCGCGATGGTCACGAGAACTCGCCAAAGACCGTCGCGGTTATGGATCTCGGTTAGCCTCCCTTGATCGAGCGCCTGAAAGAAAGCAGCAAAGGCCATTGCAGCAACATCTTCTTCATCGGAGACGCGGCGTTCTCCGGCCGAAAGGCGAGATCTGGCCAGTCGAACCAGTCTTTCGTAATAGCGTTCCCAAAGATTTTGACGTCCAGATTCTTCTCCTTGACGAGCCTGATCCAACCACTCGGTAATGGAAGCAGACGCACTTAGGTCAGTCATGGCATCCCCCTTTCCCACAAAGCTAAATGCGAACGAAAAATCCAGCGGATCACCATCAGGCAATATCCTCCGTGTGCAACGCCATATTAATATTTTTTTGATTCAATTTGCCTTTTGCATTCACGATAATAATCGTTATGCACGAATATACACCGGATGAAGAAATCGACCGACTCTGCGATCAGTTCGAAAAAGAACTACAGGATGGGAAACAGCCGTCGGTGGAATCTTACTTGCGACGAGTCGACGAAGCTCGCCGATCGAGTCTTTTGTATTGGCTGCTGAATGTTGAACTGCATGTCTCGCGGGAACCGGTCACGCAAAAACAACGGGGCCTTCAACGATTGCGATCAAAGCTGCATCGCTATCGTCAAGCCATTGACGACGCAGGAAATTCCCTTAAAAAACCAGCGATGAAGCTGCCTAAGATTCCCGGCTACACGATCAAACGTCACGTGAAGCAAGGTGGACAGGGTAGCGTCTATCAGGCGATCCAGAACCGCACCGGCCAAAACGTTGCAATCAAATTAGTTTCGGCCCATCAGCTGGAACAAATCTCAGGCGACCATCGAACTCGTGTTATCTCACAACTCGAGACGGAGATTCGCACGGTAGCAGGCTTGAATCATCCCAACGTTGTTAAGCTCTTCGATGCCGGTGAATCCGATGCAGGTTTCTATTTTGTGATGCAATGGGTGAAAGGGGGCAGCTTAGCAGATCACGCAACATTCAACCAAACGGAAGCCACGAGGATCATTCTGTCGATTGCCGAGGCGTTAGCCGATGCACATGCCTCAGGAATTCTCCACCTTGATGTGAAACCACAAAACATCTTGATGGATCAGTCGACAGGTCAACCCTTGCTCGCTGATTTTGGGCTCGCCCGGTTGTCGCAGGAAACGACCAAATCGAATGCAATTGCGGGAACACTCGGGTACATGGCGCCGGAACAAGCAAAAGGGTCAGCCCTGGATGTACGCGCTGACGTGTATGGACTGGGTGCAACGTTTTATTACTTACTCACGGGGGAAAAACCCTACTCCAACGTCACGCTGCCCTATAAAGAAACGCAGCAAGAGTCTTGGTTGCCGAAATCACCACGGATGATTCAACCCAATGTTAACCCGACACTGGAACACATCTGTACAAAGTGCTTGAGCTTTGATCCAGACAAACGTTTCCAAAATTGCATGGAGGTCGCCGCCGCCCTGAATCGTTTTACATTGACGGAAGATGGACGCCGGATCGCGCAGCTTGGCGTAAAGACGCTCGTGGCAAGTCCGCTGGTGTTTTTGATCAACTTGATTGTCGCCGTTCAACTCGACCGCGGCTGGGCATTTAATCCCGGGCTTGAGTCCCTGGTCTGGGTTACGATGTTTTCCATGTACGCGGTCGTATTTTCTGTGTTCGGTTCGACGAGCAGGCTGGACAAGCACTCACCCGAATATTTAGCCGTCGAAAGCCTGTGGGCTACTTGGTTGGCGAAGTTTTTCGCCGCAATAACGATCGCCGGTTCCTTACGTCTTATGCTTCCAGCCGAGGAAGCCATTTTAATAAGCTATCCGATGTTCTCGGCGTTGACCGGTTTCGCTCTGGCAACCATGGCACCCAGATACTACCGGCCCCTGTATGGATTTGCGTTGATCGCATGGTGCAACTCTTTATTGCTGATGTGGTCGGTTGATCAAAAAATCATCATTCCCCACCTTGGGATCCCTGCAGCACCCGTTATTTACGGTGCAATGGCGACCGTACTCACCGTGATCTGGGGATGGAAGCTGAGGGAGTTCTCGCGAGAGGCATTGCCGCTGGGAACCTCTAGGTTTGACATGACGACCGTCGATCTTCCGAAAGAAATCGAATCGAACCACTCGTTCGTCACAACTGAAAAAATTCTTTGATTTCCTGTTGGGTCAGATCGCCAGGTGTCGTTTAGCAGTTGAACGCCAACTCAACGACTCTGAGGGTGAGAGTGACCGTGAACAATCTAGCCGACAGCGACCGCCAACTATCGAATCATGAGCGAGGGTTTCAGGATTTGGAAACCTCCAACAGAAAACAAGTTGTGAGTGGTGTCGTTTTTCTCTCCAAGCATGTCTCAAGGCCCGAGATTTGGAAACGATTGTCGGAGTTCACTCGAGTCAATCCAATCTATCGCTCCCTTATCGAGGAAGGGCGACAGTTCGCGTGGAAAACCGATCCTTCCTTTGATCTCTCAAATCACCTTGATGAAATATCCATTGAAAGATGCACGACCGAACAGGTTCTAACTCAGCTTTCAAACATTGCTTCACGCGGTTTGCCCACGAATCAGCCACCCTGGCGAATTCTAGTCTTGCGACTGGCGTCTAGCGGGCAACCTCCAGCAAGCTGTGCCGTTGCCATCGTGGCGCACCACTCATTACTGGATGGCATTCATGGAATGAAGCTCTTCACCAATCTGCTCGACAGGGCTGAGCGTCATTCAAACATGAGGGGCAATGCTGCTACTGACTTTCCGAATGATCGAGAGTCGAAGGTCCCAGCGTTTAACGTTGGATGCGCTCGTTTCGTTGCCGGTGAGATGCTGCGATGGCCAGCGGAATCCATCCTTGCATCGGACGCTTCAGCGTCGGCGACACGAACAACCCTTGCGTTCGAATGGTCACGCAAGTCATTCCGAACGGCACAACAGCGTGGAAAAAGTACGTTTCAAGAAATATTGCTGACCGTCATAACTGATGCACTCGCCCGGTACTCGCGTTCTCACGGACAGTTTCGAAATCTCCGCGCAATCGTACCTTTGGCTCGATGTGAAAACCATCCTTCGTCTCATAACACCAATCAACATGACATTGGTTACATCAAACTGCCAATCACCTCTGAGCATTGTGATCGCGTGCAAGAAATTCGCACAAGCCTGCGATCTCTGCGCGAACAGCAAAAGCTGCAGGTTTTTCCTTCGCTACTCGGTTTCATCGGACGATTGCCAAAAATCCTGCGAACTATCGTCGCTCGCCGCTTTGCTTATCAAGCTGACCTTTTGATCAGCCTGATTCCGGGTGGCCGTACAAAACAGACCCTCGATGGGGCCGAGGTTTTGTCAATTTTTGCCCAGCCCGCATTGCCCCCACGACACTCGATCGTAGTCGGCATCACGCTGAGTCGATGTAGCGTCTGCGTGACGTTGCAGTTGGATGCCAAACAGATCGATGACCCAGAAAACTTGAAATCTTGCTTCGAGCTGGCTTACCGTGGAACCATTTTTGAGAATGCATCGACCGGATCCATGCCCTGCACTAACATCGTGCCCAACACCAGCCTGATTAAACGCTCCAAATATGAACTCCATGAGCAGTCGCTGGATTCCGTTTCTTAAAGCCGTTGCAACGAGGAAAAGGCTTTCACCTTCATCACCGCGTTTGACGTATCACCACCGCGTCCCGTTGATGTCGCAATCACTACAGTCATAGGTCAAATCTCTTGAGGAAAGCGATGATCGAAAACCAGAATCTGGGACGCATCACTGAAAGTCGAATCGATCTCCCTTGGGGTCGGCCAGCGAAAAAAGTTCGCAACCTTACCTGGTTCAACAAACGCACTTTCACAACCGCCAAGTTATCCACGGGTCTATCAACCGAACGTCAATGGTATGCTTATGATTCCACGGCGATGATTGTCAAAGGTCATTGTGCTTATCAGCCGATTGCGAATGCGCTCGCTGCCGAAGGTTTAGTACCTGTCAGAACATCAGACGAGCGTGCAATTGTGTCGATTTGGTTCAACCAACTGCGCGACTCTGTTTGCGGAACGTATCACGAAATCGTTATGAGCATTGATAGCGCAATATCTGGCGAGGATTCCAAGGCAGGATTCTCAAGCACCGGCAACCCGTTTCACTATCTTTACAACCAGTTGGGTGGGTCGGTTTGTAAGCAACAGTTCTTGCACAGCCTGTATATCAACAGCCCATTATCGATCGCGTGGGGGCGTGAGATGCAAGCATTTCCCAAGCACCCTTTGCCTGTCGACAGTCAGTTGAATGACGGAAAACACTCCTTTGAAGCGAAGCTTGCCTGGGACTCCGATTTAATCGCGCAAGCGACAATCAGAAAACGCTGGGGTTTGCGTGCCTCATTGGCGGAAGGACTCGGCCTCGTCACCACCGCCAGGCTCTCAGATGTCGCCCGCTTTCTAAATGCATCAGAGATCGAAGTACCAATCCAGATGCCCCGCAGGACAGCGAGTCGCTACGACGTTCCCACCAACTATTTGGCATTCATTCGCAAAGGCAAAAACCCAGCGGCCATCCGCTGCTGGCCCTGGCATGATGACGACACCCTCGAATTGGGTCGCGTTCGCAAATCGACCGACTGCGAAGACCACAACGGCCACTTGCTTTTCCAAGCTGCCGATTTCAGACCTAAGGTTGTCAGCTATATCCCCTTCATGCAAGCGTATGTCGGAACTGCTACCTAACGACCGGCCGCGATCTGGCAATATGCTGAGTGGAAAGCCTGTCAACAACCGGCAAGCCTCAATGCATCCGTGGACTCAAGGCAATCCTGCGACGTCGATCTCAAGGTATTTCCATTTCATCAACTGGTGACGGTATGAGACTTGTGCGAAGAGCCAAGTATTCGAACATCTTCCTGCATTTAATCATGCATGCAGGAGCCACGCTGTGCTTTTTCATTCGACCGAGCTACGATGCAATCACTCTTGCCATCACACTTTATGTTGTTACCGGGGGACTAGGATGGTCGGTCGGAATTCACCGAGGCTTAATACACAATTCGTTCAGCACCTACCGTTTTATGGAAAACATACTAGCGGTTCTTGGAACACTGTCTGGGTTAGGCGGTCCTATCTCATCTTCGAGAACACACTTCTTACGCGACTTTTGTCAGAGCAGTCCTGAATTTACCACAACAAGTTTGCCGTCATCGTTCTGGCGCAACTACTTGGATTTACCATTTTTTTGGGAAATGACCCTTGAACCTGCTCCGCCGGATCGGGTTTCGGAACTTCTTGAAAAACGATGGTTTTTTCGATTGCTTGAGAACCGATGGCTGGCAACTGGACTCATGGCCGCTTTACTTTACACACTTGGTGGACTCGTGTACTTAGCCTGGGGGCTTTGCGCACGGGTCGTCTTAACTGTCAACTTGTTTGCGATCTTTGACTTTTACTGTCATTCACACAAACACGGTTCGCAGCGTTTTGAGATTGAAGGAGCTTCCTGTGGGGGCCGCAACGTCTGGCTCGTTGCTTTGCTGACGTTTGGAGAAGGATGGCACAATAACCATCATGCAATGCCCAGTTCACCCCGAATGGGAATAGGCGAGATTGAGATCGACATCGGCTATTCAATAATACAAATCATGCACCGGTGTGGATTGGCATGGAACCTTATCAAACCAAACGAGGCTTTGAAGCCTACCGCCCGTCAAATTTGATCCTGATCGACTGTTCAAAGACACTGTGAATTGAGCATTGATGCGTGCCTCCCTGGAGCTACGCAAGGTGCCCATATGCTCGGCAAACTCACCGTCAGCCGCAATTTCCATATCGCTCGCGAGGGTCTCGGACGCAATCGATTCGGTGAAGGCCAGGAAGCGGCTAAGCCCGCCGGGTGTATCCAGCGTATCCAGCGGCCCGTTGTCCGCGACAATCAGGGACGCATACGCATTGCGGACCGCCAGTGAATCGGGCGTTTCACGAAACACCTTGAGCGTATGCCAACGGCTCAGGCGTGGTGCACCAAGCTCAGAAACGATCCAAGCGATCTCCGTGCGCTCGCTGCCAAACCAATCGTTCAGCGATCCACAGGCGAGCAATCGTTGGTAGGCATCGATGAAACAACCCGATTTGGCAAGGTTCACCGCTTCAACAAGGGCTTGCTGCTTGGGATCGTCCGCTGCTGAGGCCGGCAAATTCATCAGAGAAGCGGTCGCCAAATTCCGGGGAGGAACGCTGTTTCGGTGAAGTGGCATCGTAACAAAAAAAGAGGCATGAGCTGATCACAACCTCGACACTGAAACCTTGTCCCGTGTTCACCGCTCCCCCTGTGTTCACGATTGGTTGCGTTTGCGGTTAAACACTCGAGCCCAGATTCCCGAGATACAACGGGGGGCATCTACAAGGCCTGTGGTGAGGCGACAAGCGGCTAGAGTCGACAAGCGGCTAGAGTCGATTAGCCGCTAGAGTCGAGTAGGAAGTGGCAGCCGCACACCGAAGGCGAAATTCAATCTTTGCCAAACAGACCGGTGGAGAGCGAGCGGGAGGGTCGCGCGAAACGATTTCATGAACGGGTTGCCGGTTTCCCTAAACAGTTTATCTTTCTAAGTATGGCTATGAATGTTGAAAATGATGCGAGCAACGCGAACGACGCGAACGACGCGAACGATGGGGCTGCGCCGAGCGTAGCTCCTACCCTGCAACTCTCTCGCCGAGGCTTGATCCTCAGTCTGGGGTCGATGGTACTCGCAGGCTTGGGGGTTTATGCCTTGTTCCCGGCAAGTGTTGGCGGCCCGCCTCTGCCTGTCGAGGTGGAGCTCGACAAGCAGCCAATGGTCACGAAAGATAATCACAGCGTGGTTGTGACGGAGATCGTGCGGGTGAAAAACTTGACCTCCCACGAAATCCCCAAGCTGAGTATTGAAATCAATGGTCAGTATTTGTTGTTCCGAGACTCGCCGCTGGCTGCCAACGAGGTTTTGGAATTACCGCAGCGGGTATTCACCGATAAGCGAAGTAGCCAGCGGTTCAATCCCTCGAAATACAGAGTCGAAGAAATTGTGGTGACCGGGCAGTTGCCAAGCCTGGCCCGGGGCGTTTCGGCCTTTGAGTTCGAGTAGCGATATCTCTGAGTTCGAGTAGCGATATCTCAATAAAATTCGACGAGTACGAAAACCGCTTTTCTACACGCGAATTGAAATCGAGACAGACAGGACGACACCGCAGGCCCGCGCGGTCATGCAGCCTATTTGACGCCAAGCAACCGGTCGCAGTCCTCCGCCGAGTGTGCGTATAATTCTGAGCATGGGCAACAAAGAGAAGAAAAAAGAGAAGTCGAAGAAGAAATCGGGTGCCGCGGGTAAATCCGCCAAGGCGGGCAAATCTGCCAAGGTTGGGGAATCGAAGGAGAAGTTGCCCTGGTATGCCGACGGACTTCGTTTCGAATGCTCGCAGTGCGGGGACTGCTGCACCGGCGAACCTGGATACGTTTGGGTGGATCAGGATGAGATCGCGGCAATGGCCGTCGAGATGCAGATGGATCTGGAGACGTTTGAACGGAAATTTGTGCGACGCGTTGGCCGCGACAAGAGTCTGATTGAGTATCCCGACGGTGACTGTATCTTGCTCGATCCACGCACGCGGAAGTGTACGGTTTACGCTGCACGTCCTATCCAGTGCCGCACTTGGCCATTTTGGGATTCCAATCTGAAGAAAAAGAAGGACTGGAAAGAGACCTGCAAGGTTTGTCCCGGGTCCGGAACCGGTCGCCTCTACACCTTCGAGGAAATCGAAGCGGCCAGGCAGGAAAAATCTGTTTAGTCCGATTCACCCAGTTTCCTTGATCACCCAGTTTCCTTGATCACCCAGTTTTCTTGATCACCCAGCCCCTGCATCATTCGGCTCCCCTCATCTCGCATCGACCATCGCGGCCTCATGGAGTGCCCAGCGGTCGTCTCATCCATTCTGGCTCGAGCTGATCGACGCCGGTTCGTTCAGGTCGGAGTTTCAGAGTGTTCCAGGTCAAGCATGCTTTGATCTCCAGTGTTGGGGTGCCGGTTTACGGTCTCTAATGGGGGTTCGCTGTTCGTTCCCATCGAGGCGATTTGTCACAGCCAAAGTCGGTCGTGGCTGGACCGGAGGGGTTTGGGGGCATTTTCGATCTATTGGACAACGGAAGGGAGTGGTGATATCGAACCGATTGTTTGCGGGCGGGGGGCGCACAAGTTACGATCGGCTAGCATCATCGCGGCCTATTCACATCCTGATTAACCCACTGAGCCTTTCTTATGGCCCTTGCCAGACGTATTCGTAAGCGACGTCCGTCTCGTCACTCACTCCGGTTGGAGGCATTGGAAGCGAGGCGTGTTTTAGCGACTTACTTTGTGAATACCGAAAGTGATACTGTTGGCGGTAATTGTGTTGCCGATGATGCCGATGCCAGTGTCGAATGTTCGATTCGAGACGCTATCATCGCAGCAGAAGCGACCCCGGAGAGCGATACCGTTGAAATTCCGGAGGGTACCTACTTCAACAATGGTGAGGGCAGTTTTGATTTAGAGCAGGGATTCGACATCGCGTTTGTCGGCACAGGCAACAGTCGAGATGACGTCGTTATTGATGGGCTCAGCACGTTCCGAATGTTCGACTTGTTTGCGCCGACCCAGACGAACGTCACCTTTCAGAATCTAACGATTCAAAATGGTGTCGCTTCTGATGGCAGTGGCGGGGGTGGCATCAATACAGGACCGAATATCGACCTAACGGTCGATAACGTCGTCTTGCAAAACAATGTTGCGGATGAGAACAGCTTTTCTCCCAACAATTTTTCTTCCGGTGGCGCGATCCAGGCTTCCGGTAACGTGACAATTCGAGACTCGTTGATTCGTCGGAACTCTGCGACGAGAGATGGTGGTGGCCTGCATTTCGTGCCGTTCGCCGCGCCTAAAACATTGACCATTTCAAACACGGTTTTCGACAATAACACTGCGGCATCGGTCGGTGGTGGGATTCTTGCCGAGGGCGATGGAGACAACCCTTCTCAAGCAACGGTTTCTATTGCCGGTTCCGTGTTCACCAACAACGTGGGGCCTGACTCGGGCGGTGGCGTCTACATTTTCAGTTCGGCATTGACGGTGAGTGATTCAAGTTTCAGCGGCAACAGCGCAACGAGCGTGGATAGCGGAGGTGGGGGGCTTTACGTGCTGGGGACTCCCGGAACGCCAGCCTTTTCGATTTCAGACACAAATTTTGATAACAACGCTGCCGTCGACGGTGCAGGCGGGTTAGAAATCGCCAATGCGGCCGGGATCATCACCGGCGGTAGCTACACCAACAACCGTGTGACCGGAAGCGCGAGCGAATTCAATGAAACGGGTCGCGGTGGTGGCGGCGGCATCGTGATCATCGGAATCGACGATACCAGTTCGGATGGATTACTTGTCGAGATCGACGGGATCCAAGTCCGAGGCAACTCGGCACCGGTTGCCGGTGGGATCGCCATGGTGGACGCCACGGTGTCCATCGCGAATTCAACGATCGAAAACAACACAGCGACCAGCACCGTGACCAAAACGGGAGCTGGCGGGATTGGCGCAACCCGTTTCACTGGCGAGTCCTTTTTGACGATCGAACGTTCGCGAATCAACGGCAATGATGCCAATGCGGACGCTGGCGGCATCGGATTGATCGATGTCGATCTGAACCTGATCGAATCGACGGTTTCGGGCAACTCGGCGAACCAACGCGCGGGCGGGATCGGTGCCGTGGGTGAAAATCTGACGCCCACGCTGGTGCTCGATTCATCCACCGTTGCCGGGAATACCGCAAACGATGTTGGAGGCGGCATCGGCGCCATCTTTGCGGCGCTCAGGATGACGAATACGACCATCACTCAGAATGCTTCCCAATTCTCAGGTGGTGGGATTGCATACGACAGTGGTGATGCCGATCTCACATCCAATGTGAGTTTCTCAACCATCGCGGAGAATACCGCGTTGTCGGGAGGCGACCAAGTATTGGCACAAGGCACTTCACCCCTGACCGTATCGAATACCATTTTCGGTGGGAATTGCCAGATTGTGCCCGGGAGTTTGGTCTCGGCGGGTTCCAATCTTGAAACAGGTTTGTCCTGCGGTTTGACAGACCCGACGGATATCGTCGATACCGATCCGTTGCTTGCCCCCCTTCAAGACAATGGCGGATTTGTTTTGACGCACGG
>JARGNK010000183.1:0-4048 GCA_029213145.1 Rubripirellula sp.
GATTGGCAACCGTCTCAACGGACACACGTCTCGAAAAAGTTAGCGGGATGCGTATAAAGCCAAGGCAATCAACCACTGCTGTTTGTTGGCGAAGGGAGTACATAGTGCGCCGGCCTAGGCCTATTTCATGCCCGCGCACGCTAGTCAGCAGTGTCGCCTTCGAGTGGCAGCTGCACTGAGTGGCAGTGGGGCGATCAACGTGGTTCTTTCTTTGACAAGAATTCGCTCATCGACTTGGGGACGCTACGCAAATAGATGTCTTGCTGTGGAAAGGAAATCTCGATTTCGGCGTCCCGAAAAGCGGTGTCAATCGCCGTGTAGAGATCATGTGTAGCGCTCAAGCGAACGCTAGGTGTTCCGACGAAACAACGCAAAACGAAGTTCAATGAGTTGTCACCAAAACCCTCGAAAGTGGCTACCGGCCCGGGATCTTTTAAAACGAACTCATTTTTCCTAGCGGACTGCAGTAGCAGCTCGCGAGCCTTTTCTGTTTCCGATCCGTAAGCGATGCCGACGGGAACGACAATCCGGCTAACATCATCGGTACGCGTCCAGTTGAGGATCTTGCCGGTGATGAATTCCTTATTGGGTACGATATAGTCTTTTCGATTCCAATCTGTGATCGTGGTTGCGCGGATGCGAATCTTGGTGACGACCCCGGTGATACCATCGATTTCCACGATATCGCCGACGCGGACTGGTTGCTCGAACAGGATGATGATGCCCGCCACAAAGTTGGCAAACATTTCCTGCAGCCCGAATGCCAATCCAAAGGTAAGGGCGGTCGCCATCCACTGGACCTGCTCCCAATGCAAGCCAATTGCCCTGCCCGCCACGATCAAACCGACCAACGCAATTGAATAGCTTGAGATTGCGGTAATTGCGTACCGACTCGACGAATCGATTGGCAGCTTTTTGAGTACCGCGAACTCGAGCAATCCTGGAACATTCCGCGTTGCCAGGATCGTGATCGCACCGACCATCAGCGCGAACACTAGATCCGCCAGAGTGACATTATCGACGACCGTCTTCGTCAAGGTGATGGCTTCACCATTGGGGTCAATCTTCATTTCGGTTGCGGTCGTGGTCGACTTCCACAATGGATGAGCTTCCATCTGAGCCCGAGCGGTGAGCACGTCACTCCAAATCATCCATAGGCCAGCGAATACCGCTCCAATCATCAGAGCTGCCAGGAGTCGGCGGGTCTGTGACATTTGGACTCGTAATTCAGCAGCGGCATCCTCGCTTGGCGCCGCAGGCAAATCCGATGCGGATTCATCATTCAATGCTTGTTGCTCACGCTGAGCACGCGCATCGGCAATCATCAGCTCTCGACGACGCAGTAATGCCCATCGCGTCAACAAAGAAACAACCAAAGTTGCCACGAGCACCAAGACGATCGTTTGATAGATACGCCAAGTGAGTTGGGTCGCCGTGAAATAGTAACCAAGCGTTGCAAGCAACCCCATAGCCAGTGGAATGCAAACGATGCCTGGGTACCAGAGCAGCGTCATGCGATTGGCCCAGCCAGCTGGATGCAATTGCAAGTATTGACTCGGTAAACCTCGTTGCGGATGGAATAAGCGGGCTAGCTGAAAAGCCAAAGCGAGTGTCGCGAGCAGGAAACAATATCGTTCGAGAACATCGCTACCAAAACCTGTGCGACCACCGGCGAGAAAAGAGATCAGGATGACTGCCGGCAAAAGCCACCACATCAGTCGATGGAGCCATTGACGAATCAAGGCAATGCTTTTCTCGTCGTATCCAAAATGGGCGACCGCTAATCCGTTGGGACGACAGGCCTGCCGTAACACTTCGAGCGGAAAATAGGTCATGGCGCCGAGAATCAGAGCATTGCTGATCGCCAGGGTCGCCGGGTCAATGCCGGCCACGAGACGCATGCGATAGCCAACGAAGGCGAGTACAAGCGTGACAGGTCCGGCCGTCGCCATTGTCATCATGGCCGAATGGATCGTCGGCATGAAATCAATAAAGCTGCCGCGACTCACCTGCAGACCTAGTTCATTGATCCGGTCACGCAATCGAAAACGCCATCGAAACAACACCAGCAAAGAGAGCAAAGAAAGCGTCCAGCGAATCCATCGACGCTTGAGATCATCGAGCAGTTTCGGCGTCACATTGTCAGTTGCACCGGGGAGAAAAAACCACCAATCAGACGAATTGGGAACCGGTTCCGCAAAAAGAGGACGCGTGCTCCGGACCCACAGAATTCGTTGGTTCACATAATCGGACGATTCCTCCGCAACTTTGATGATTTGCTGTTCGGTGGTAGACAATGCAACCAGCTTATTGAAGTAGGTGTTCTGGCTGCGAATCAAGGGATTCAAATACTCTGTTCGTTGGTTTTCAAGCAGACGCTTCGCTTCGTCGGCTAACGCATCCCGTTCAACCAGGGTCACTGGAGGTTGGGCACTGTTCAATAGGGTTTGAATCACCTGTTCGACACGAGCATTGCGACGATTCTTCAGTTCGATGAGCGAGTACTGAGCGTCGTTGATAACTGGTTGTCGATTACGAAGACGTAACTCGTATTCGCGAACATCAGGGAGATTGGATTTGAGGGATCGCAACTTCAAGCCGACCGCTTCCATCAAGCCAACGGTCTCGACCAGGGTTTTGGCTTCCTGGAAATCTCGCTTCACCTCGTCCTGCTTGTCATCTTGCCGTTTCAGATCTCGGTCGACTTCTGAGATTAAAGACGCAATTTTCTGATTGTCCGCTGCATACTGCTGGCTTAACTCACCGATCGGTTGCAATGCTGGATGCAGGCCTTCCAATTCCGACTCGGCCGTTTCAACGCGGTCTGCCGCATCTTCGGCCCGTTTGCTGGCGAGTGTCGCTTCGACAGTTTCGATTTGCTGCTGCAGTGAAGCGACCGTACGTATTTGCGCATCTCGCTCAAATTGAGAAATGTCAGCAGTCGATTCAGCATCAATTAACGCCGCCTCATTTTGGAGGGAGATAAGTTGGTTCGCTAATTGATTCGCCGTTGCCTCGCGGTCTTCCCGTCGCACCTGATCAGCGAGGGTTGGTTCGGCTGCTGGTTTCGATTCGAGCTGATCACGAACCTTCGTTAATTGCTCCTGGACAAGCGGAATGTTAACTTCAATTTCTTGGCGGCGTTTGATCGATACTGCGGCGGCCGATTCGATTCTGGCGAGGTCACTCTTGGCGGTCGCGAGTTGGCTTGTTAACTGAGGCAGGATCGCTTCGAGAGCTTCCAGCGTGTCCTCGACTTGAAGGCCGGCTTGAGGCTCTTCCGGATCTGCCAGCTTTTGTTTCGCTTGCTCAGTTCGATGTGGCAAAGAGTCAAGTAATGCCTTGAAATCCTGTGCTGATCGGTCGAATTCCGCAGCGGATGCCAGGGCTGATTGCGTTCGGGCCACTGTCGCCAACAAAGCGGCCTTTTCCTCTTCGGTGAGTTGCGACTGGGTGATCCCGTTACGGAGTGTTGTCAGTTCCTCATTGGCGGGAACCGCGGATTGCTGAGTCGGTTCCGCTGTCGGTTTGCCGTTCGAAACCGGTTGCTGCGGAGCAAGTGCAGTTGGTGGGATCGGGACCTGAGCGTCGGCCAGGGAGAATGGCAGAAACAGCACCAAAAGAGCTGCGCGCCTGATGTGCAGAACGGCCTTGTTCAACTGGTTAGCGGCTTGAGAGCCAAGCATCTTGCTTCTCAAAGAGGGGCAATGAAAAAACTTGTCTAGGCAAGCCACGCAGCATAAGTCATTGCACAGTAGTTACAACCGCCTTGGCTGGCCACCAGAACGCCAAACCAGCAGAGAGGTGGGAACCAGTAGACGCTCTATTGTGGCAACGGCACAGATGACCTCGCCATGACGCTCGGAACAGTTGTGATGCCCACAGGTGCCTTCTCCCTGTGTATCCGCCACGGCGGCCAAGATAAGCTTAACGCGGGGGGGGGAATTTCTGCTGGAGGCGATCGAGCCGGTCAGGAAAAGATCCACTGGCACTGTGCTTTCGCGCGAAGGAATCAGATGAGCGAGGGTGATCTTAAGCTCGGATGCCC
>JARGNK010000183.1:4148-13601 GCA_029213145.1 Rubripirellula sp.
TGCAGCACCGACGACCTGCAGCACCGACGACCTGCAGCACCGACGACCTGCAGCACCGACGACCTGCAGCAGGGACGGGGCGGGCAGGTTTGTTCGCGACCAAATCGTACTCGCCAATCCGCCCGGACCGCATTGGCCAACTTGTAATCCGGGGAGGGGGCGAACGTACCGAGTTGCAGTAACGGATTAGGCCTTAGGGGTCTTGCCCAGCACGATGTCAAACTTCGCTGCCAGTTCACCGATCGCTGAATCTTGCATTTTGGCGAATTCAACGGTCACCGACTGGCGTGCTCGGTCGGTTGGAATTCGTTTCCAAAGGACATCACGCTGATTACCAGGATTCCCTTGTACGTAACATTGCGTTGTAAACCGTGGCTGGCCCTTTCGTTTCACCGCAAAGTGGATGTGCGGCGTTCGCCCTGGATAAGCAACGGGTTTGATGGTGCGAAAATAGTATTCTCCCGTGGAACCGGTTAGGAAACGGCCAAAGCTCTGAAAGTTCTTGTCGCGTTTATCGAGGTTATCACTCTTTTCGTGCAAGTAGGCACCGCTGCTGTCGCACTGCCAAATCTCCACCACGGCGTTTCTGATCGGTCTGCCCTTCGTATCGGTTAGGCGTCCGGTTAGGTGTGTAATCTCGCCAATAGCTGGCGTAATCGCATCGTTGATCACCAGCAAATCATTGTCGGTATCAAGCGGTAATTTGGTTGGATAAAAGGGACCAGGGGTTTGCGATTGAGTCCGCATCAGTTCTTCGGCGAAGGCACCAGGTGTGTCAAACCACAGGGTTGAACCAGCAGCAACACCAGCCGACAAGTTCGTCAAGAAATGACGGCGAGTTTGAGGGAAAGCCCCTGGAAATTGGCGATGATTTTGCATGGATTGAAGCCTCGTAGAGAAATAGTGCTCAACACGACCCAACAGTGTAGGCTCGTCAAACAAGGATGTCATCTCTGGCGTCTCGATTCGCAATTTGGGTGTCAGCCGCCGATCAACCCCCAAAAGAGGGTTCAGTGAATTCAAATTGGCTGAGCCCGCGGCGAACGGAACCCACTAAAATTGAGCGTTTGGATTCTCCACCGTTTCTGGTTTAGGACAACCGAAAAAATGACGTTGCCAGAGCAAAATGACCGCGACGAGCGTGGGAACCGAGCTCCGCGTAGGGGAGAACGCGACCACGACCTGCTAAGATGGGCCGATGAAATCTGAAAACACTCGGAAGAATTGAAAACACTCTGAAAAATTACAGAGGCTGGACCGTTTCAAGGGATAAACGTGCAACACAATTTTTCTATTACCCGCGTCCGCATGCTCGGTTTAGCCATTGGCTTGAGCTTCATCGCACCTTGTGAGGCGAGTGCCCAACAGGCCAAAGCCGATCAGAATGAAGTGAAGGTCAGTGAAGATCACGCAACTGCGATGGCCGCATCTCGTCAGTTGTTTCGTTCTGACGTCCGTCAGGTTTTTGTTGGTCGCTGTTTGAAATGTCATGGTGGCGAAACGACAGAAGGCGAATTCTCGCTCGCTTCACGAGCCGATTTGATGCGTGGTGGCGAGAGTGGCCAAGCGATTGATTTGCAAGAAGTGCCCGGCAGCCGCTTGCTGCAGATGATCCGACATCAGGTTGAACCAGTGATGCCGGAAGACGGCGCCAAGTTGGATGCCCGCCAGATTGATGCGATCGAGAAGTGGATCCGCTTGGGAGCCGCATACGATCAACCGTTGCGGGTGGAGGATAGTGACGATCCGCTCGCTTGGACGAAACGTGTAATCGATGATTCCGCGAGAGAGTTTTGGGCCTTTCGCCCCTTGGCGGTCATCCCAACACCTGAAAAAAGAAGTGATCCATGGGCACGTACGGCGATTGACGATTTCATTGCGAAACGATTGGAGCGTGAAGGATTAGCCCCGAGTGAGATGGCGTCACGAAATACCTTGGTTCGACGTGCGTATGTCGATTTAATCGGTATGCCACCGACTGCTGCACAGGCAAGGGAATTCCTTTCGGATCCGGATCCCCAGGCCTACGAAAAGCTCATTGATCGGTTGTTGTCAAATAAGCATCATGGGGAACGCGTCGCCCGCCATTGGTTGGATATCGTTCGGTTCGGTGAGAGTCATGGTTTCGAACAGGACTATGACCGACCCCATGCTTATCACTACCGCGACTTCGTCATCAAGGCGTTCAATCAAGACATGCCGTTCGATCAATTTGTCCGTTGGCAATTAGCAGGCGATGAAATCGCCCCGGAAGAGCCGTTGGCAATGATGGCAACTGGATTCTTGGGGGCAGGCGTGTTCCCAACTCAGTTGACCGAAAAAGAATTCGAATCCGCTCGCTATGATGAACTTGACGACATGGTAGCGACCCTTGGCTCGGCGATGCTCGGGATCACAATCGGCTGTGCACGATGCCATGATCACAAGTTTGACCCGATTCCGGCCCGCGATTACTACCAGCTTGTGTCCGCTTTTCGGCATACCATCCGAAGCAATGTCGAGATTGATCTCAAGAAATCGGTCAACCGGCAGGCGATCAAGGCGTGGCGTGCTGAATTGGAATCGCGAACCAAACAGCTGAAGCGTTTTGAGGACGAGGAATTGGCGTCGCGCTGGGCCGATTTTATTGATGCCCTGCCGCAAAGCACCCCCAAGCCTGAACCCCACTGGGTTCGCTTGCAAGCCAGCAGTCTAATCTCGGAACAGGGTGCGACGTTTGTCAGGCAGGAAGATGGATCGTATTTAGCAACGGGAAAAAATGGGGTTTCGGATGCATATGTTTTCGAAACCCAAACGTCGCTTACCAATCTAAAGCAACTGCGTGTCGAAGCGCTCGCCGACGATTCGATGATACGATCGGGACCGGGCAGAGCAAGCAACGGAAACTTTGCGTTGAGCCGCATCATCGTGACAGCGCGGCCACGCGATGGCACGGGAGAACCAGTGGCGGTCAAGCTTATCGATCCGCAAGTCACTTTCGAACAGAATGCGGCCAACTTGTCGATTCAAGCTTCACTGGACAACGATCCGAAAACCGGTTGGGCAGTTGATCCAAAGTTCGGTCAGAACCACGCAGCCATATTTCAATTGGAAGAACCTGTTGGCTTTGAGCAGGGAACTGACTTGACGATCCGCTTGGAATTTCAAGTCAACCACCGACATAACATTGGACGTTTGCGCGTCGCGGTAAGCAATGCTACCGATCAGTCGCCAATCGACGGGGAAGCAATCGACCAAGCGACCGCCGAACTTGAGGTGCTGAGTCGACGCCGTGATGAATTTAAAAACGGCAAGATGCCATCATGGGCCGCCATTGCATTTAAACAGCAGGATGCAAAGTGGCTCGCTTTGCACCAATCGGTCGAAACGCACCGCGCCGCTAAGCCTCTTCCAGAACTAACCAATGTGATGGTGAGTAGTGAAAACGTCAAACCGATTCCGAATCACGGAGACGGTCGTGGCTATCCCCATTTCTACGAAAATGTACATTTTCTGAATCGCGGTGACATCGGCCAAAAACAGGGAATCGCCGAGGTTGGATTTCCACAGGTCCTCGTGCGAAACACCAATCCCCAGCGTTGGCATCGTCCGAAATTACCTCAAGCAGAAACTTCATCGCGCCGTCGCGCGGTCGCCCAGTGGATTACGGACGTCGAGCATGGCGCTGGTCCGTTGCTCGCTAGGGTGATTGTGAATCGATTGTGGCAACAACATTTTGGTCGCGGGCTGGTATCAACGCCCAATGATTTTGGTTTTCAAGGCCAGCGGCCCACAAACCCTGAGTTATTAGATTGGCTAGCAGCGGAGTTGATCCGAAACCAATGGCAGCTTAAGTCGATTCGCAAGCTAATCATGACCAGCAGCGTTTATATGCAGCGGTCTGATTATGACGATGACCATGCGGCTAAAGATCCTTTCAATGATTTGCTGTGGCGTTTTTCGCCACGTCGGATGGAAGCCGAGATTATTCGGGATTCAATGTTGGCGGTGAGTGGGGAATTGGACACGAAGCAGTACGGTCCCGGTACGCTGAATGAATCGATGCGGCGACGCAGTATCTACTTCATGATCAAACGAAGCCGTTTGATTCCGATCATGCAGGTTTTTGACTCGCCCGAGCCATTGGCCAGTGTTGGCAAACGTCCCAGCACCACGATTGCGCCTCAGGCACTGGTGTTTATGAATCACCCGCAGGTACGGCACTATGCACACGCATTTGCCAAGAAGATTGCAGATCAAGATCTAAACATCGCTATCGACCAGGCGTACATGACTGCGTTATCAAGATTGCCGAGTGAGCAGGAACGGGACGATTCGGTTACTTTTGTACGCCGACAAAGTGAATCCTATTCGGCGGATGCTAATGGTCAGGCGGCCAATGCGAATCGCAATGTGGCGGAATTGGCACTCACGGATCTGTGCCAAGTCCTGATGAGTTTAAATGAGTTTATTTACCTCGATTAAAGTCTGAACGTGAATCATACCTTTCTTTCACGACGTCAAATGCTCGCTCAATGTGGAGCGGGGGCTGGATGGCTCGGCTTATCTTCGCTGCTCGCAGACGAGCAGGGGCTAGCAGCTGAATCGGTGATGAACATCGATCCAATGGCGCCCCGTGCACCTCATTTTGAAGCGTCTGCCAAAGCTGTGATTTGGTTGTTCATCAATGGTGGGCCAAGCCAAGTTGACACGTGGGACTATAAACCGGAGCTGGAAAAGCAAGACGGAAAAGAGTTGCAGGGGTTTGATCAATTCACCGGGTTCTTTTCCAAACAGGTCGGCCCGCTGATGAAATCCCCGTTCAAATTTCAGCAATACGGCGAGTCGGGAAAGTGGGTCTCGGAGCTGTTTCCCCATCTCTCGCAGCACGTCGACAAGATGGCGTTTGTGCATTCGGCGTATGCGAAATCGAACAATCACAGTCCGGCGTTGTTTATGGCGAATACAGGATTCACGCAAATGGGTTATCCCTGCGTCGGATCATGGGTCACATATGGTTTGGGTAGTGAAAGTCGGGAGCTGCCGGCATTCGTCGTGATGTCAGATCCAAAAGGACGTGGGCAACCGAAGGGACACTCACAGAACTGGGGTGCCGGGTTTTTACCAAGTGTTTATCAAGGGACTTGGCTGAAACCCAACGGCGACCCAATCGACAACCTGAATCGGCCATCCGGGCTAAACGCGTCTCGTCAGCGGAATCAGCTTGATTTGCTGGCCCAGTTGAACCAGTTGCACCAAGACGCAAATCCCGGCGAGAAAGAACTTGCCGCTCGGATTGAAAGTTTTGAGTTAGCGTATCGCATGCAATCGGCTGCACCGGAGGCCTTAAACATTAATGCTGAACCTGCTCATATCCAAGCCGCCTATGGCATTGATAACGATCGCTGCTCACATTTCGCGAAGCAATGCCTGACCGCCCGGCGGATGGTTGAGCGAGGCGTCAGGTTTGTTCAAATTTACTCCGGCGGGATGGAGAACCAGCGATCGTGGGATGGTCACAATGACATCGAGGGAAACCATCGCCAGTTCGCCGGCGAGACGGATCAGCCGATCGCAGCACTGCTGCAGGACCTGGCCCAGCGAGGCTTGCTTGATTCGACCTTGGTGATTTGGGGTGGGGAGTTTGGACGCCTGCCCGTATCGCAGAAATCTGCCAAGCCAGGCCGTGACCACAATCCACACGCAATGGCATATTGGCTTGCCGGAGGTGGTACGCGGGGAGGAACATCGTTTGGTGCAACCGACGAGATTGGTCACAAAGCAGCGGAAGATCGTGTCAATCTTCACGATCTGCACGCCACGATTTTGCATCTCATGGGGTTGAATCACACACAGCTGACATTTCGCCACAATGGCAGAGACTTTCGATTGACCGATGTTGAAGGTGAAGTGATTCAACAAATTTGCAATCGCTGACGAGCGAACGCCGCTATTGCGTTGCGCTGACTAGATTGGTGATCGCGCCGAAGTGGGCATGTGGAAAAAAGTGGTCTCCTGAAAACATTTTCAGGGTAAAGCCAGCCTGTGTGAATCGCTGCCAATCCGCAAGCGTGCTTGCCGGTAATGCCTGGTCTTCGGTTCCTCCACAAATGAACAAATCAAGAGGTAATGGTTCTGTCGGTTGGTGTCGATACGATTCCATTAGACGCAGGTCATGGCGAACGACTGGAAGAAAGCATCGAAGCAAGTCATGGTTATTTCGCAAGCCTGCCGGGATCGCTCCATATTTTTGGTCCAAGTATTCGATGAGTTTGTGATCCTCGGAATCACTCCAATCATCGAGAGATAGGCGATCGGGCGGAGCGACCGCCAACAGAACTAAACCTTGTGGTGGTAGACCACGCTCGCAACGGCGTTTGGCCAATAAATAAGCGAGCAGTCCGCCAAAACTGTGGCCGGCCAGGATTAGCGGTTGGTCAGTTTCCGTGTCTAGTGCCTCGTCGAACTCGTGCACGAGCGATTGCAAATCGATCGCAGATTCTCTGTGTCGTTCCTCTCGGCCGGGCAAGACGCCGATCCAAGTTTGCATGCCAAGCTTTTGTCCGCTTGTTTGACGAATAACGGCCGCGCTGGTTCCACCGGCATGCGGGAACCAGACGAATATTCCCGATTGCCTGCTGCTGCCGGGAAGCTTGCGGAACCGAATCGGAGCGTGCGGCAAACTCATGGCTTAAACACAACTAGTTCACACAATGGTTGGGTAAGTTTTTTGGTAACAGCGACAGGCGGCGACTCGCTGGCGGTCAGTGGCAAATATTTGTGCACTTGATAACCGGAGGGGATGATAACTGATTTGAACACGAAGACTCACTCCCATCGATTGTGCAGCAGTTTTCATGGGAACGCCAGAAAGTGCCTTTGTGGAAAAGGTTTCCACGTTGTGAACGAAACGATCGACATCGTGAAAATGGATTTCCCGTCGAAAGCAGTGTGGCAATCGGTTGTCTATGAGTAAAAGGTTCTCGACCCCCGCACCGGCGTACCAACCCCAAGCACCCAGTCGTGGCGAGTCAGGTTTTCTGCTGACCTTGCTTGTTCCGCTTGCGCAAATCAAGGGTCAATTGCACGTGGAACGGCATGCGCAGCTCTCTCAAGCTCGAAGGCCCGATAAGATTGGGTCGCTGCGGTGACCTAATCGACCCTGGTGGGCGCGGTTGAACGCGAAATCGGCCGCTCGACCAATTCGTGCGGATGCTATAATACCGGCATGTTCAGATTCGTTCTCCTCGCCGTCTGCGTCGTGCTGCGCTGCTCCCAAGCCGCGTCAGAAGTCCCGGATAGTTTTGTCAACTTAGTCAAGACATCTTGTCTGGAGTGCCATAACAGCAGTGCCTCAATCGCTGATTTCGATCTCGAGGAAATGATTAACGAGCCGTTGTCGTCAAACCTGCAAAGTTGGGAGCAGGTGGTTAAAAAATTGGAGGCTTTTCAAATGCCTCCAGCGGATGCTGAACAACCGCGGCTTGATATCCGCATCTCTGCCACGCAAGCATTGTCCGATGCTTTAGATGCGTTTGCAAACAAGCACCCGCGGGCGGGACGCGTCGAATCATTTCGCCGTATGACGCGATATGAATATAGAAATGTGATTCGTGATTTACTGTCGTTACCGATAGACATTGATGGGCTGTTGCCTCCTGATGAAATGAGTTATGGATTTGACAATATCACCGTCAGCGAACTCTCGCCCACGTTGCTGAATCGTTACGTATCGGCGGCTCAAAAGATCAGTCGGTTGGCAATCGGTCGCCCCACTCATTCACCGGGTGGCAAAACGTATCGAGTGCCACCCGATGTTACCCAAGATGTACATCTTCCCGGTTTACCACTTGGTACCCGCGGCGGAATTCAGGTTCATCATTTGTTTCCGGAAGATGGCGAATACGAGATCACGATTCGTTTGGCCCGCGATCGGAATGAACATGTCGAGGGAATGCGAGAGCCACACCAGTTAGATCTGCTGCTCGATCGTAAGGTGGTAAAACAATTCACGGTCCGTCCTCCGGGAGGAAAGAAAGATTCAGATGATGCCTGGACGAAGCCAACCCATGAAAATATTGATCGTCACCTAAAAATTCGATTTCCCGTCACAGCAGGGAAGCATGATTTGGGTGTGACCTTCTGAAGAAAGTCAGCCACGTTATTGGAATCGGCACGTCAGCCACTGAACGTTCATTACAACATGTACCGGCATCCGCGGTTGGGACCGGCGATTTTTCAGGTATCGATTACGGGACCCTATGATTCACGCGGCCCCGGCGAAACGCCCAGCCGCGATCAGATCTTTTGCTGTTATCCCGACACCGAAGGCGATCAGGATGCCTGCGCGCAAGAGATCATCTTCAGCCTGCTTCGACGGGCAACTCGAGGCCCGGTCAGCGACGATGACTTAGCGAATCCGCTGCGGCTTTATCGTGAAGCGAGCAGGGAGGATGGATTTGAAGCCGGGATCGAAATGGCGCTGGCGGCGATCTTGACTCATCCGCGGTTTCTGTTCCGAATTGAGCGTGATCCTGTGCATGTTGCGAGCGGTGAAGTTTATGCAATCAGCGAATACGAATTGGCGTCGCGGTTGTCGTTTTTTTTTGTGGAGTAGTATTCCGGATGAAGAGTTATTAACCCTTGCCCAGCGAGGGCAACTACGGGATCCACTTGTTTTGGAACAGCAAGTGCGGCGGATGCTCGCAGACCCAAGAGCCGAATCTTTAGTGACGAATTTTTCCAGCCAATGGCTGTACCTCAAAAACTTAGATTCGATCACCCCCGATGGGCGTTTGTATCCAGACTTTGACGATAACCTGCGGCAAGCGTTTCGCCGAGAAACTGAGCTGTTTGTCGGCGACATTTTTCATCGGGATCGTCCCGTCCTTGAGCTGCTGAAATCTGACGCCACTTTTCTCAACGAACGTTTGGCAAAACACTATGGAATCCCGCACGTTTACGGCAGTCGATTTCGTCGCGTTCTACTAGATCCTCGGGACCATCGGGGAGGTTTGTTGCGTCATGGCAGCATTTTGACCGTGACTTCGTATGCCAATCGGACGTCGCCTGTGCTGCGTGGAAAGTGGATTTTGGAAAATTTGCTGGGCATGCCACCCCCACCGCCGCCGCCTGATATTCCTGATCTAGCAGATAATTTTGTTTCGGCTGAATTGTCGGTGCGTCAACGACTTGCACAACATCGAGCCGACCCCTCCTGCGCACGTTGTCACGACTTGATTGATCCCATTGGATTTGCGCTTGAGAATTATGATGCGATTGGTCAGTGGCGATTGTTTGAAAAAGGGCACGCAGTGGATTCCAATGGTGGACTTCCCGGTGGGCGCGAATTTAGCGGTGTGGACGGGCTAGAAAATGGCTTGCTGGAACACCCCCAAATATTTGTATCCACGCTCGTCGAAAAAATGTTGACCTATGCAATGGGAAGGGGCGTCGAGTATTCCGACGCTCCCT
>JARGNK010000010.1:0-20549 GCA_029213145.1 Rubripirellula sp.
TACTCATACGAATTCTTCCAGGGATCCAGAGAAACTTTGCTCAGAAAGCCATCGGGCCAAGTGCTGGTTCCCTCAGCGAGAACATCCAACCCTTCATCTGTCGTTGGGTACCGTCCCTGATCCGAATAAAACGTCTCAATCGCTTTGACCATATTGGCGATTTCAGCTCGGGCAACATTCTGTTTCGAAGCAATCAGGTAGCCTCGCGTGCGGACGGCAACTAGTCCTGCTAACATGCCCAAAATCACCATCACGACGATCAGTTCGACCAACGAGAAGGCAGCCGCCCGAAGACGCCGCTCGGATTGCCCCGATCGATCACATAACATTTCCGGCCTCCAGAATTGGAAGAATAGTGGCCAACAACAAAAAGCCAACCATAACGGCTAGCACCAAAATCAGCACTGGCTCAAGCAAAGCAGTGAACCTCGCCGACGCGATTGCGACTTGTGCATCATAATCGTCAGCCAATCGGAACAGCATTTCGTCAAGTTTTCCTGATTCTTGACCAACAGAAAAAACCCGTACCGCCAACGGTGGGAAAGCATCACTTTGCTGAAGCGCGTCGGCCACTTCCTCACCGGCGGCGATTCGTTCACCTGCCTCACGTAATGCCCGCTTGAAAACTCGATTCGTCGTCGATCGTTCCGCCAACTCAACCGCACGTGTCAGCTCCACTCCGCTTCGTGAAAGCGTACCGATGATCATCGCGACACGGGACACCCCCTGCTTTGTGACCATTGGACCAATGATCGGCAACCGCAGCAAACCACGATGCCAGACTTCTTTGCCGCGTTCGCTGCGAAGCGCGACAATCATGATGAACGCAATCAACCCCGTTCCCACTGCAAACAACCACCCGTAGGACAACAACGCCTGGCTGATTGCTTGGGCAACCCGCGTGGGCCAGGGCAAGACATCGACCGTTTCTTGCAAGTTTTCTAGCAATGGCGGCAACACTGACGTCATCAGAAACAATCCAGCCGCGGTACCAAAACAAATCAAGAACGCTGGATAGACCAAAGCAGTCGTAACTGAGTCTCGCAAACCAAGTTGCTTTCGTTTGAACTCAGCAAGCTGGTCGAGAACCGATTCCAACGTCCCAGAACTTTCCCCCACCTCGACCATATGAACCGAAGCGGCATCAAACAGGTCGGGCCGCTCCGAAAGAGCTTCCGCCAGGGAAGAGCCCGCGGCAACACGGTCACGCACCCCCAGCATCGCTGCACGAAACGATCCGCGTGTCTGCTGTGTGATTGTGTCGATGGCATCCAGCAAAGGGATTCCAGCGTGCAACATCATGGCCATTTCCTGCACTGCCGTTGCCCAGTGCGTCGAAACAGACCGGATCGTCCATTGGGGCAAATAGTTTCGCTGCGAATGCTGTGAAGTTTCCGCCAGGCGTCGCACTCGAACCCCATCCCCACGCAACTGGTCTCGCGCCTGACGAGGCGTATCGGCAACCAATGTGCCGTGAACCGTCGCGGCGTTACGATCTACGCCCGTATAGGAAAAGACTGCCATGGCTTATTTTAGAGCGTCGTAACGCGGAGAACCTCATCCAACGTGGTGAAACCTTGGTGAATCTTCAACAACCCATCAGTCGACAGCAGATGCATCCCCGACTGAAGTGCCGCGGCACGAACTTGCGACGCATTGGCCCGAGCTTGAACCAGGTCACGGCACTGATCATCGACGACCAATAACTCGAATAAACCAATCCGCCCACGAAATCCGGTGCCGCGACAATGTTCACAGCCAACCGCACGATGAACCCCTGGCAAGCGACTTGAATCCATGCCAAGTTCTTCGACCAAATGAGCTGGGATCGGAGGTCCGGATGCTCCATCTGGCTGCTTGCAGTGCTCGCACAATCGCCGCACCAATCGCTGGGCCAGCGAAGCGACCAGAGAACTGCTCACCAAGTAGGGTTCAATGCCCAAATCAAGCAGACGAGTCACAGCGCTTGCCGCATCGTTGGTGTGCAATGTGCTGAATACCAAGTGACCTGTCAGCGAAGCTTGAATCGCCATCACAGCGGTCTCGCTGTCTCGAATCTCACCCACCATGATGATGTCTGGGTCTTGCCGCAAGACACTTCGCATCCCCGACGCAAACGTCATCCCTTTCTTTTCGTTGATCTGCGTCTGGCTAATCCCCTCAAGCTGATACTCAATCGGGTCCTCAATGGTCAAAACATTGAGATCATGCGAATTGATCTTCTGCAGCGAACCATAAAGTGTGGTGCTCTTTCCACTGCCAGTCGGCCCCGTTACCAGAATCATTCCATGATCCAACTTGATCAACTCCGAGAATCGCTCCAAATCGTGAACTGGCATACCCAGATCACCAAGCGAATACAGTCTCGCACTTTTATCCAACAGACGAATCACGATGCGTTCGTTGTGACTGGTCGGCAGCGACGCGATTCGTAGATCAACGATCCGATCCCCCAATTGCACTGTCGCGCGACCGTCTTGCGGAAGACGCTTCTCGGCAATGTTCATTCGGCCCAAGACCTTAATCCGAGTCAACACCTCTTCCTGCACCGACTTGGGAATCTCGAAACTATCGAACAACACACCGTCAATGCGTTGCCGCACCATCACTCGGTCTTCGTACGGTTGGATGTGAACATCCGAAGCGCCCGCTTTGACCGCATCAAACAGCAAGTGATTGACAAGTCGAATAATTGGCGCACGCCCCTCTGTATCCAAAAGGTCCTCACGAGAAGCCAACTGGCTCACTTCTCGAAGCAACGAATTGCGGTCGATTGTGTCAATCACTTCCTGGGCACGACTGTTGCGATCGGCGTAGGAAACATTGATCGCGCGAGCAATCGCTGCCTCGGTGGTCAGCAACGGCTTAGCGGTCCGACCAAGTGCGCGACCGACAATGTCCAAATGGTCGTAACCTTGGCGGTCACAAATCGCAACCACCAAGCCTTCATCCGAGATAAACCCAATCATCTGATGGGCCCGCGCGTACGCGATGCCGAACCGCCGCAAAAAATCGGCGTCCGGTTGCAATCCTGAAAGGTCGTCAACAACTTTCCCGCCCAAAACGTCGATCAATTGCGACATCGAATCGGAATGCCCGGCAAACAGATTGTCATCCAGCAAACCACCCCCTGCCACTACGGCAGCGGATTGATCGGATGAATCACGGTTTGCGTCGGGAGTTTCAGGCATGGGATCGCGAGCGGTTGACTCGTCGGAAAATCACCGGGAATCCTGGCTTCGTTTAATTCGATGTCAGACAAGTATCGCAGATCTCGGAAGCGGGAATCCCGCAGGATCTTTGGACGAATGAAAAGAAAAAAGGAGGTCGTCGTTTCAGCTTCAGTGGTCAAACGGGTCAATTCACGGAGCACAGGAACCTTCTCTACCCAGGGGACGCCTGAGAATGAATCCGTTTGCCCGATCCGTTTCAGCCCCCCCACCACGACAGTCTTCCCATCCGGGATGGTGACTGCACTGCGGACGCGATCAATTTGCCTTGGGGGAGGTAGGTTCGGATCACCTTGGCCGGTGAACGTACTGAACTCCACTTCAAATTCTAATTGAAGATGATCGTCTTCGTTGATGTGGGGTGTGACTGTAACGATTGTTCCGGCTTCCTGGTCGCCCCCCAAGCTCTCACTGCTGATTGTGTTGATCGTGTTGATACTGCGAAACGGCACGCTTGCCACACTCTCAAGCTTCCCGGTTTGGTTGTCGTTGACGAGGATTTTGGGAGATGCGAGTAACCGACTGCGAGCATGGGTGGTAAGTGCCTGAACGATCACATCAGCCACTTCCGGATCAAGTAAGACACCGTTGAATCCCAAGTCCGGGATGGGTGTCAATCGCCCCGAGGTTGGATCAACTTGGCTCAGCCCGAAGGAGGTAAATTTGAATAACCGACTACTGCCGGTACGATCCCCAGTCGAAACCTCGACACCAAGTGAGAAATTGTCGGTCGTATCCACAGCGACAATTTGTGCCTCAATCATCACTTGCGGTCGACGTTGATCGAGTGAGCGAATCAACTTTTCATAAAGCGGCTGAATACTTGCCGGAGCGTAAACGATCAAACTGTTGGTCGCGACATCTGCAGAAACGCGAGCACCACCAGGCAGCATCGCGACCTGGCCGCCGCCCCCCAAACCAACGCCACCCACCCCACCGACACCGCCTAAGCCACCAACCCCCATCCCAGCGACAACACCTTGTTGTCCAATCAACGGGCTGAGGGCTGCATTCTGATTCTCAGAAAATGAATTTGTTTGGGTCCCATCACCGCTACCACTATCAAATGGCATGCGGACCACTTGGCGATTCGTATCGCCTCGATACCCCAAGCCCATGCCGGCCGGTACCACGCCGCCGGTCAAGCCAAGTGCCGAGGCAGGATTGACTCCGCCAACATTCATTCCACCCAGGGTTCCGAATGCGCCGAAACCGAGACCTCCACCGGCAAATTGGCCACTTCCCGCAGCCTGCTGTAACGCCAATAAAGAGTACAACACTTCGATCGCGTTGGCATTCTTAAGCTTGTAAAACCGAATCGGACTTTCCGCCGAATCGACTGGCCGATCAATTTCTTTCAACAACGTCTCGACTTGCTGATGCACCTCTGCGGGTGCACGAACGATCAGCAGATTTCCATCCTCATCAACCGTTGTTTCAATCGAGGCCTCTGATTCTTCTTGACTCACCAAACCACGAATCAAACGATCAATTCGCTGCACGGGGACGTTCTGGATTCTGTAAACCCGGGTTTGAAAATCCATCCCGGTATCAAGCCTGGCCAACAAACCCATGATGCGATCGACCCGATCAATCAGGCCGGCAACCACAACACGTCGACCTGATGCATCATTGAACAATTTGTAGTCGTCTGCGGGCGTTGCCCCTTTTGTAGCGTTACCACCACTCAGTAACGATTCGACTTGCTCGATCAGCGTCGCGGGTGTCCGATTCTTGGTTTCGTAGAATTCGATGACCGCTTGGCCAGCAGGCTGATCGATTAACTTCAATAGCTCGATTACGGTTTTCACGTTCCCGGCATAGTCGGTCACGATGATCATTCGGTTTTCCGGCAGGACAATAAAGTTGCCACCCTTGGAAAGGAACGGTCGCAACATACTGGCTAACGTCGTGATGTTCGCGTTGCGAATAGAAACGACTTGGGTCACCACCCCCGCCGGTCCGTCGCGCGCTAAGATCTCCGTGGCCTCTCCCGGCGTCGCTTGCGGTACGATATCGGCGATGTCGACAATCCGCTTCCAACCCTCAACTTCGGAGTCGACAATCGCGAGATTCTCGCCCTTCAACAAACTTCCCAGCAGCGCGGGGAGTGCCTTCTTTGGAAAACGTGCTGGTGTGTAAACAGTCACCTGCCGGTTCGCTAAGTCAGCACTGTACAAGTAACGCACATTCAGCTGTCGAGAAACGGCTTCCACCAACCTCGTTAAACTCGTCGGGCCAGAAAGATTCAGTTCGATGACCTCCTCGCCCTCTGCCTGTGCATGAAGCACCATCGGCATCATCAAAATGCCAATCAACGCCACGGTACAGCAGAACAGTTTTTTCAAGGCGAGTTGCCAATTCAATCGACGAATGACCAATCCAGTGAGGGTGCAGCCCAGACTGCATCATGCGACCGCCGTGGTCCGCGGCGCGGATGGGGGGCGGGTGATGAGGCCTGCGAGGAACGACACCAAGGTGACAATCCCCTCACTCGTCTACGCAAAGTGGCAGCCTGCCGTCAAGATGGTCGAGCACAGAGCTCCAACGCTCAGCACTCCCAAGGTGATCCGCAGCATCCCAAGGTGATCCGCAGCATCCCAAGGTGATCCGCAGCATCCCAAGGTGATCCGCGGGGCAGATCGCCCCATGACGTGGCAGAACAAGAAGTGGCAGAAAATCTCCAGGCGTCATTCGGAATCCAACCCCCAGCCTGGAACCACCGCGGGCCGGTCGGGGTCAACCAGCATCCATCGCAGCTTCGGCCAAGATGGGCCCTTTCATTTGAAATCGACCTCTTGGCACCCTGCGAAGATAAATAAGCCTGTTTACCCTCAGTTCCCTGATTTGAAAGCATGAACGAATTTCGCCTCTACCTTTACGGTCCGTCGAAAGGCCCGATTGAAAACAGCTTTGAAGAAGCTCAGTCCCGGCTCTCGCTGCTGCCTCGGCTTTACTTTGAACCCGACGGTTCCTTTGTGTGGGCCTTGGACGGAGGGCGACAGCAAGTCTTCGGGATGCTTTACGATGCCGCCGGGAAAATTCAGTATGCAGAACTCCAAGGTCGCTGTGACCTAAAGGTCTGGCAGCAGCTGATCGAAGCCATCAGTGGTGGAAAATCGCCTGACTGCGAGATCCTACGACTGCCTGATCAGCGCATGCAAAATCTACAAAGCTTTGAAGCCGAGCATTGGCCAGCAGGGTTCCAAGATTCTGGAGAAATCTCCAAAGAAAAGAAATAAGTGGCATTTTGTGTGTGTTTCGGCCATTTCAAGCGAACCCAGTAACGAAATCCAACGTCATTCCTGATGATTGGCACGACTATTGCACCTGTAGGGGTTGTATCGAGCCGAGAAGGGTCGAAGCAAGAAAACATCGCTTCCAGCGAAAACCCATCAGGAGGAACAATTCCAATGCTTACTATCACATGCGAACCAAAAACAACCGATCACACCGTGACTCAAAATGAGACACCGCTGTCAGATCTTGAGATTTCCCGACGCGTTCTTCAGATTCGCTCCAATTGGAGCATCAGCGAACGATTGCGACGTCGCCGAGAAGCGGAGCAGCGTTTCGCCGACCTGATGGACAAACTGGGCAGCGAAGCGGCCTAGTGATATCCGGCTCGCCGTTGATTGAACGTCGCCGAAAGCGGCGGGCGTCAGCGTGCGAGCCATTCGGACAGTGCCCGCTTGGTTATTGGCTGATGTCATCGCCACCAACGGGCTCGGAGTCGACCGGCACGCCGGCAACTTCGTCTTTGTACCTACATGCTTCTAGAAACGACTCCAGCAGCACCTGTGCCGCGACGGCATCGATCCTGTTCTTCTTTTTCTTCCGGGTAAATCCTCCGGGAGTCATGCGATTCTTCGCATCCGCAGTCGTAAACCTCTCGTCGAACATCCGCACTGGCACGCGAACTTCTTCGGCCAACCAACGTGCGAACTCGCGAGTCTCCAGGCTTTTCTTACTCTCACCACCATCACAATGGATGGGGAGTCCCACAATGAAAGCCGCAACCCGTTCAGCTTTCAGCAAACCGCGATAATAATCACCATCGTCTCGCCAATTCGCCGCCGGCCGTACCTCCAAAGGGCTGGCCAAAATCCAAGCAGGATCACAAATGGCGATGCCAATTCGAACAGTACCGTAATCGATCGCCGCAATCCGCCCATCGGTGGGAAAGTCTGTTGGCAAGTCGGTAGGTTGTGATGCAGTCATCCACGTAGCCTAAATCATTTTTCCGCTCGTCGCAGCCCACTCAAAATGGTCAGGGCAATCTCGAAGCCAATCATTCAGAACGGTTTGCTCAACGGCAGACGTAGTCTGCACCTCACTGTTACTGCTCCCGCAGGAAACCGGTCGTCGGCGGGAAACCGGTGCCCACCCCAGCAAACATCACAGCCGCGATGAGAAGGCAATGCGGAGCGACAAACAACTGTGACTTTAGGGTGAATCGTATGAAGATTCAGCGAGAAAACCGCGGGCACGATTTCAACTGATCGATGGATTCGGTAGGCTCGCCCCAGACTAATCCTTTGCAGATCGATTCATTGCTATTCTCCCAGTGCCACAACCTGCCGATGCAAACCAAACGCGATCGATTGTTTCATTGCCTATTTACAATCACCCTCGTGGCGTCGGGTTGCATGGAATCTTCAACGATCGATCCTGGTGGGTCAGCATCGATCGTAGAACCAACGACAGTCGACGCGCCGGATGCCTCGGCAGCACAGCAATTCCACCGCGCATCCAATCAAGATTCGTCAACCAATTCGAATCAATCTTGGCCGCAGCTCTTTGGTGCAGACCGGACATCCGTGGTTGCGGCCGAGATCAATCCATTCTGGGGCCCCGAAGGACCACCAAAAATCTGGTCGCTTGAGATTGGAACGGGCTACGGTTCGCCGGTCGTGGCCGATGGAAACGTCGTGTTCAATCATCGCATTGAAGATGAAGAGATAATCCAATGCGTCGATGCGAAAACAGGTGAGACGGTCTGGAAACATGCTTATCCCACAACCTTCGAAACCGAATTCGATTACAGCAACGGTCCGTACAGCACGCCAGTCATTGCCAACGGACAGGTTTTTTCAGTCGGAGGGCAGGGGCAGTTTTTTTGCTTGAATGCCACAACCGGCGACCTGATCTGGAGTCGAGATTTGCATCAAGAGTATGCATTAGAAGATGACATTTTCGCGGTCGGCAGCACTCCGCTGCTTGTGGGCAATCGGCTAATTTTCAACCTCGGTGCGGCCGAAAAAAACGCGGGTGTGGTCGCTCTGGACCGCAACACCGGCACAACCGTGTGGGAATCAACCGACCACGGCGCCGCCTATTGCAGTCCCTTCGCAGCGAACATTCACGGCAAAGACTTTGTGTTCGTCGTGACAGAAACTGGGCTCGTTTCGATGCATCCAGACACCGGTGAAATCGACTGGAGCATCGAACACCGCAGTCGATCACCAATGTCATTTAATGCGGTTTCTCCACTCGTGGACGGTGACAAAGTGTTGGTCGTTACTGGGCCGGGGCCAGGAGCGGTGTGCGTGCGAGTCTTACCCGATCGCAGCTACCAACCACTCTGGAAAGATCGCCGAGTGATCGACTGTCAATTCAACTCCTTGATACTTCATAGCGGACATGTCTTCGGATTCACCGCAGCGGGGCAGGGTGGTGCCGAATTCCGTTGTGTCGATTTTGAAACCGGTGAACTCCGCTGGAAATACCATTCCTTGTTGCGACGCGGCCAAGGCCTGATCGCCGGAAACGCCATATTGCTGTTGGGTGAACAAGGACACCTTGCATCCCTGCTCCTTAGTCAGGAATCGCCCCAGGTGCTTTCCTTTACGGACCAACCACTCATCTCAAGCCCTGGTTATTGCGCACCGGCGCTTGCTGCCGGTCGCCTTTTTCTGAAAGAAGAATATCGACTGACATGCTTTGATGTCACACCAACGACCGAACGTCATTGAACGAACCTAGGCGGTCGGTGACGAGGTCGGGCACACGCAAATAAATGAACTGATGCGTCGCCGGAATAACACGGTGCTGTCACATGCCTGAGCTAAATCGCATGAATCGCATGCGCGGAATTGCGGCCACGGTTATTCAACAGACAACCAACAGCGAAATCGATGTTCCCCAACCAACGGTATTTTAACCTTCATTGGCTTCGTCGCGGCTGCCCGCTCCCCTGCTACCTCGACTGCCGCCGCGTAGGGTTGATTTCCCGGTGGCAGCCAAGCTAACAGATAAATCGACCCCCACTTCGTCGGCCAATTGCTGAATCATGGCTAGCGGACTGGTTGCGGAAGATCCCTCGACTTCATCGAGCCTTGCTTTCACATGCAATCGATCTAACGAGTCAGGCATCACCTCAAAAGCCTGTTCGTACCAGAACTTCGCTCGATCCTGGGCGGATTGGCGATAGACGGAACTACGGGCTTTTTCCGCCAAATCCCACCATGCATCACCAAGTGCCACCTGATTGGATTGGTCCGTTGCGCCTTGAAGATCACGAGTTGCAATCGCCTGCAACGGTTCCGAACCACCCTCGGCCAGCAGAGGGAGCCCTCGCTGCCAGTCGCCTTTGATGAAACACAGAAAACGACCAACATCGGCAGCCGCCTCACCATCAGCAGGATCTAACCGATAAGCTGCCAGAGATTTGGACGCCGCATCGAAGTCACGTTTCGCTTGTCCCAGTAACCCACGAACCTTCGTTAGATTCTTGGGGAGATCCTCGTCACGGTCTTCGTCGATCAACCGAAACGAGTATCGGGCAACGGTGGACGCATCAACGTATCGATCATCGTGAATCGCAGCAAAAATCACCTTGACCGCCCGAACCAGGTAATCCATGCCGTCAATGGTTTCTACATCTCGCTGCGACACTCCGCGACCAAAATCAAGCATCCAAGTCATGTTTTCCTCGAACGCATCGACTTCAAAACGTTCAACTCGCTGATCGATCCCTTCCAACAATTCAGAAATCCCACCGGCGTCAATCGCCAATCGCATGGCGGCCGTTTGCAAAGCATAGGCCCCGACATTGTCCTCGCTCATCGTGGCGGCTTGAGTCAACATTTCACGGGCGAGCTCCCGTTTCTCATCATCTTTTTTTGCCTCTTCCAACCGCTCCGCAAAGACTTGGCGAAAGCGTTCACGTACACCAGCAATTTCTCCGGCCGAGGGAACGGGATCGCGAGTCGCCAAAAAGCTTTCAGGAACGGTCGGCCGCATGTCACTCTCTGCTTCGACGATTGGTTCTGTTTCAACAGAGGCAACCGCTGCATCGGAAACATTCTCAATCGGAATATCGCGGTGTACCTTTCCCGCCATCAAGCCATCACCCGCCTCGGTTGTCATCGCGTCCCAGATGGTTCCCTCCGCTGTTCCGGCGGCGAGCAATGTCGTCCATCCATTCGCCCAAACCGCAAAGACTCCATCCTCACGCAATTTGAATAATCGCCACGCCACGTCGCTTTTCGACGTGGGTTCAAAGTCCTTGGGGGCGGTCCAGGGCACGGCTTGATCGTCATTGACTTCGATCAGCAGCAGCGTATTGGCAACACCATCCTCGATCATATCTTCATTCAAAGCGCCGCCACCACCATCTCCACCGATGAATCCCTCACGAGCTGGCATCAGGATGTTCGTCTTGACGTCGAAACGCTCGGGGGAGGTGTAAACGTCGGGAATAAACTTCAACAAATCATCATTGGGCGGACGGTTCCAGGGAACGCTCTTGTCGAACTTGTCGTACAGCTTCTTGTAACCAAGATAAGGCAGAATCTCGACACGCCAGGAAAGCGTCTGGAAGCCGTTTGCCGAAGAATAGGTCAGCGGTAAACGGCCATTGTCGCGTGCGTAAGCTCTCAACGCCTCGGCAACTTTCTCAAGATTCTCGGCCGCAATTTTTCGCCGTTCATTATCGGAAAGGGGCTGCTCAGAGATTCGCTCCTCAAGCGGTATCAAACCCAATTCCAACACCGGTTCACCGGCTAGCAATTCCACACCGGTTACTTCTTCCGTTGGATTTTCAACTGACTCAACATTGGAAGCAATTTCCGCCCTCCCACCACTAGCTTGGACAAGAGGAGCGGCATTCATTTCTTCAGTCGGCTGAGCCTGTGATTCCGCAACAGGCTGTGATTCCGCAACATTCGATGGAGGCTCGTTGGCAACCTCGTTAAGGGTTGGTGCGGGCGTCTGAGCCTCCGCAATGACCGTTTCCGGAGGCGCCGGCTTTGTCTCCTCGTCTTCCTCATCATCGTCACGGGCCCGCTGGGCCGAACGCATCATTAGATCGCTGCTACTCGGGCCACAACCAGGTGTGCACAGAATCACAAAGATCAAAAAGCCACAAGTCCTTCGAAAGAAGGCGATCTCAACACGGTTCATCATTGCCATTGTCATGATCTCTGTTCATTACTTCAAAATAAATTCAATTGTTGCGTATCAGCCGCTTCGGCAATCGTTGGAAGCGACTGTTCATCCAACTGCAGTTGGCCCCTATTGGGATTCACGATTGGTGGAACATGATTCGTCGCATCCACCCAAGACTTAGGCAACCGCCACCACAACAATAACTCTGGTTGATAAGAAAACGTTTGTTCCGCTTCAACGCGTCGGCGATCGAGGCATCGATTCGAATACGTGAATCATTCAGGTGCTTTTCAACCGCTTGGTACTGCTCAGCGGGGTGGGTTAACTCCGCGGGATTCTGTTTGATTTTCTCAGCGGCAGCGTGGCTAACTTGCCTCGCCTGGGCGATCCGAGAAGTACAATCCTCGCCGCCGGAATGCAAGGACCACATCCATTGAGTCTCACTGGAAACCATCACCAAATTCGTCACGCTGGCACCGCAATCGACTAACAGCACAGACGGTATCTGATCCTCTGTTTGCGATTCCGGTTGCTGCGCCCAATCATCCGCGAACTCGTAGGCAGCAAAGTTCACCAGCGCCAATGTATCCACTTGCAAGCCGTCAACTTTTAAGCCAAGCGAATTTAATTCCGCGAGCCGGCATTCCACGACTTGCTTCCGCCCCGCGGCCGCCAAAGCTGGCCGGCCGTGGATTTTATCGCCATCACTCCCAGCGATCCATCGAACGACCGTTAGTTCGTCCATTGGGATGGGAATCTGCTGCTTGAGCTCTTCATTCAGTAATCCAATCGCTTTTTTATCCTTTACAGGCGGCAATCGCAGCGTCTTAAGAATTACCCCCGAGGGATGAAGATTGCACCAAATCCCCGCATCCCGAAGTTCAGCCTGCTTCTGATCCAAGAATTCTTTGATCGCTTTGCCAAGCAAATTGGAAGAGCTCGCTTGGTTTCCTTTACGACAGAGCGGCATTTCGTAATCCCGAACGAACGCATCGATCACAGTCAAGCGTCCTTCAATTTCTTGCAAGCAAACAGCCTTGAGCGATGCGTTGCCGAGATCAACTCCCCAGACTTTGTTCTTCCGCTTTGATCGCCCACCAAGCAATCCTACTTTTTCGCAAAAATGCCCCTCGATGCGGCCAAGACCCAGACCTTGGATCGCCAAACCAAAAGCGACATTGAATCGACCAGGCGATGATTTAATTGCTGCGTGTTCGCTCAGTGCAATCGAACGAGGGTCTGACAAGACCGCGACCGATTCTCCGAATGCAGCTTCTAAATTCGCATTCCAAGCTGGAAAATGAGAACGAGCCTGGCGTGGTCCGGTCTTCAGGCGATCGGCCAGCTGACTTACGAGTGATTTAGGGGCGGCATCTGCGGGCAACATTTTCGCAAAACGCACGGCGAGCCGCCCCAACATTGGCGTGGCAATTGGCTCCGCTGCGACTTGGTCGGATAGCCAGTGGAGAGTTCCAGCACGCTCCGTCAACTGCTGAAACGACTCGGATTGGGCGAACCTTGGAACGCAGCCTAAAGTATCCAAGGCGCTTTCATAACGCCCTTTCGCGATCGCTCGTTTGACATTTGCCTGCAATTTTTCACCAACCTGCGTGGCGACTTGGCGGTAACGTTCGTCATCCGGGCAGAATTCCAACAATTGCCCGACGATGCAGCCGACTGATCGCCAATTCTTTTCCGCAATCGCAGCACGGAGCCCTTGGTCAGATTCTTTCAACCGTCTGACGAACGCCTCCGCTTTTTCCCGCAGGTCTTTGATCTCCGAGGTCATCATCGGCTCAGGAATGGTCGCCAGCAATTTCGCGGCCAGCGGTTGATTCCCTGATTCGTAAGCTTGGGTGGCCTTTGCAAGCGTTTCCTGTGACTCCGCTTCTGCTGTTGCCTGCAACTGTTTTATTTTTTCAATCGCCAAGTTCGCTTTTTCAGCATCAGCAACGAACCGATTATCTTCGGTATTCGCAACATGCGAAAGCAACCAGAGAGCACGATCGAATCGAGATTCTTTCGCCGCAGCCAGCGCATCAGCCATATGTTTTTGATGTTTCTGTAGCACTCCCCCGAGAGCAGCCACTAAATCAGCACCGCAGGACTCGCAATATTTTTGGCTGAGCAATACCTTCTGCTTGCAGCTGTCACATGCCCCATAAAGCGTTCTCCCGCAGGCGACGCAAAACTTAGCATCAGGGCGATTCGTGGCGTTGCACGCTCCGCAGCAAACACCCGAATTCAGCTCTGTAACGTTGTCAGTACTCATCGATGACTCACTTCAATCTTTCGAACCAGTCGACCGTTGATTGAAAACCTGGATTACTGATCGAGCGTGACTACCGCTCCGGTCACGGGAAACCAGTTGCTAAAACTTTTATTGGTCGGATCGCCCACATGAACGTATCCCTGCTTCTGGAGCGTATTAAAAACAACCATGGGACAATCCGGTGGCACGGTTAGGGTCAAGCGATAGCTACCGGGCGTCGACAGAGACTTCAGTTCAGCCTGCAATTCCTTCGGTTCGACATCAAGCACTTCGATCTTGCGATTGACGTCGTTTCGTGTACGTACGACGACGTTGAACTGATGTTTTTTACCGGACACCAGTATCCCGATGTCGAGTCCATTCGTCTGGTGAATATCAGGAGAATAGAAGTTGATGGTTTTGCGAACCTTGCCGAAGCACACCATGTCGCGTGTTACCTCTTCACCCCCATCATTTGGCACCACCGTCAACTTCAGCTTTGCCTTGTAGTCACCGGTTTCCCAAGGTGCAGAAAAAACACGCACTTCCCATGCGGAGCGAGCTTCGCTATCCGCGAGGGTTGCAACATCCACTTGACTGGGCTCCGCATGCCATTCAAAACCGGGAATGTCGCATTGAATATCGGTTATCAAAAAATCTTCCCAAAGCTGGCTAAACACTAGAAAGCGGGCCTCGGTCGGAACACCTGGATCGGTTTTATTGAAGGCAATCTGTTCAGGGGCAACGAACTTGGCTTTGACTTCTCCTTGAACCTTGAAGGTAATACTCGATCGTAGTGGGTCGTTGGTGACGACGATGGCCGTCTGTTTATACTCTTCGGCTTGGTATCCGGTGTTCCACGTCATCGTGACATTTGTCGTTTCACCCGGCAGCAGCACATCCTTTTCGAGATCACCCATGGTGCATTTGCAACTCGTCTTTGCAACATTCAATTCCAAGGGTGCATCGCCCTGATTTTGAATCGAAAAATCGTGAGTCAACGTCGCGTGCGGATCGACCATTCCGAAGTCAAATTCGGTGTTGCTGGCGACCGCGATCGGCTTGACCTCTGACTCCATCGTTTTCGCAAGCTGTTCCAATCTTGCAATCTTCCGTTGGCGTTTCGCATAAATCTCCCGTTGATGTGGTTTGACACCTTCAGGATGGTATTCAACCGAAAGGACAGTTCCACCAATGGCGGTTGCAGCGACGACTGCAGCAATCAAGCTGCACAGCAAGACTTTGGGCAAGTTGGTCATTGATTGATATTGAGAACAGCGTAAATTCGAATGAAACGGAAAATCCTCCGCAGCTCAGAGAGTCTGCGGAGGATCGCTTAAATGGCTCTACCGCCCTCAGCAGGCAGCTTCAATGCCAGTTAGTCCTCGAACGTTCCTTTGAAGAACATATCGTTCAGGAAGATACCACCGAAGAATTGGTCATTCCCCATTTCAACGTTGTCCCCGACATAACCGCTTCGTGCCGGATCAGCGTTGTCGCTCACGTCGAAACCTGGATTTAGGTAGCCATCGGCATTGGTGTCGTAGAAGATCTTGACGCTGCCGTCAGCCATCAGCAGATTCAAACTGCCTTGATGAATGGCGTACCAGTCACGCGTATCTTGAAGATAAATGCCATTCTCAGGAGTCGACAGGGTCCCAGGATCGGTACCTGCGGTACCTGCAGTTGCTTGCCCATACGGTGCTGCACAAGCTGCGGTCGTCGGTTCTCCCCGTTCGCATTCCAGCTGCGGCACAAGCGTGACAAAGTTTTCCATCAGCTTCACAGCAGTCCCATCAGCCTTGGTGTAAGCAGGACCGTCGTTGAAGGCCTCCGTCAGCAACTCACCTTGCTCGATGTAGGTGACAGTATCGTCATTCCCTTTCTCAAAAGTCGTCGCAACAAGTGAATCAGTCATTGAATTATCGCCTTGAATCGTGACACCAGGGCCATGACCAATCGTTGCGACCGCAATTGCCTCGTCAATGTCACCAGCACCGGCACAGCCGATAAAGCCAACATTGCTGCTGCTCACACGACTTCGGTCCATCACATTGGCGGTCAACGGTCCCGTGGAACCTCCCAGACCTTTGTAGCCGCCACCGACCGTCTGCAGAAAAGTCGTACCGCCACCCGCCTTCAGCGTCTTCACCATACCCCGCACCAAGTGGTAGCCCGCTGCGTAATTAGTGTTGTAGCCGTTGCTCAAGAAATAGCGTGAAACGAGTTCGGCCCGCGCGGAGGAATTTACTGCGGTTCCCGCGAATTCCGGCGCACCGCCACCGGAGACCCCGTTCCAACCAGCGGTACCATCTTTTCCACAGATTCCAGCCAACAAACGAGCATCGGGAGCACCATCTTTGTTGTCGCTGGTTGTCCTACCGATCAAGTCATTCAATTTCTCCGAACCCTTCAGCGGGTTACTCGGATCGAGTGACTCATTCATGTTTCCGTCGCCGATATTGACGATATCGGCAACCCAACCGTAGGTGTCCATGCATCCATCACGACGAAAGTCGCTCGCACCACTGCAGTAGGCGCCTGCCGGACTGCGCGTGCTATACTTGAATAGTCCAACGCCGATATTCTTCAAGTTTGCTTGGCACTGGGCCTGTCGAGCAGCCTCCCGTGCTTTGGTGATCGCAGGCAGAAGCAGAGCTGCCAACAAGGCGATGATCGCAATCACCACTAGGAGTTCGATGAGGGTAAAACCCTCTTTACGCGTACGCGTCATTGATAAAACCTTTTTAAAATTGGGCTCGCATTGGCTGCCCTGAACAAAAAAATCGCTGAAGTGGCGTGGCGACCATCAAGACTGGCACTGTCGTTGCCGCGACTCGCCAGTTGGCCGCCACCCGCTTCTTTAAAACACGACTACCTCCGCCGGTAATCGATGTCTACTTCGCGAGCAAGGTACTCGCCAACACTCTTCGCAGTCCTTACTGCGTTGGGCACGCCGCGATCGGCGTGCGGCCTAAACTTTATCGTGATGTCGAATTTGGTTAGGTCGCACTCTCCTTTTGATCGGGTGGAGGCAGAAGTCGAATTCGATCTGCAAAAAAGGAATTAAAAATCATCTACTGTTGCTCCCCCTTGGACCCAAGGGTGTAGAAACTAGCGAGCGATAGCGGGCTCGTCTCGGCATCATCAGAGGTCCAGTAAACAGTCCCACTGCCGTTTACATCCTCGAACCCGTTATTGATAAAACCGTCGTTGTTCTCATCCAATAAGGCCTGAACCGACCCGTCCGCCATCAGCACGTTCACGGTTCCGCCATGCAACGCCGCCATCCCGCGATAATCTTGCGCGGTGTCGTGATTCCAGATCTTTAACCATCCTTCCGAACCTTCCCGGGGTGTCCCGATAGGGAATTGCGGAACCTCCAGGTAAAACGCAAACGGCTGGTCTGGACTGCCGTCATGATCTGTATCGATTGCCCGACGACGGCCCACCGGAGTCCCAACGACCCCCGTCGCGTAAAACGTTCCACTGGCCAGACTGCCAACCTTCCCAGACAGCACGCCGGAAGCAGATGCGTCGCACAGTAGTGGCACAGTGCTGCCGGGGGCGCTTCCGCTGTCCAGCAAACGAGTGGTCAATGGACCCCGCGTCACATTTCGACTGCGGGGATCGGTATTGCTGCAGTTCGGATCAACCCGCTGCAGATTGCCGCTTCCGTCGAGCAAAAACTCTGATCGCAATAAAAACCAAGACGCGGCGTAGTTCGTGTTATAGCCCTCATCAATCATTTTCTCGGTGATCAACTCACTCCGCCGCGGATCAAGCGGCGGCAAATTCTCATCGACGATCGCTCGACTGATGTTCTTAATGACCTGGCCGGTATCACTCGTGTACTCTGGCCTCCCAAGGCGATCAACACATTGCTGATCCTGAAACTCAGCAAGCTCGGTCGTCAACATCTGCTCGATCGCTTTTGATGTGAAAGCTGGATTACTCGGACAGGTCATTTCACTGGGCAAAATGCCTCGCAGAACGAGGTCAGCCACCCAGCCGGTCTCAGTGGGTACCCCGTCACGTTCCAGATCGAAACCGCCGCTGCAGAAGGCGGAATTGGTAGCGGAAACGGTTCTTGCCGTTAACGCGACACCAAAATTCTTCAGGTTGTTTTGGCACTCCACTCCTCGTGCAGCCTCGCGAGCCCGAGAAATTGCCGGCAACAACAAGGCAGCTAAGATGCCGATGATTGAGATCACCACAAGCATTTCAATCAGTGTAAAACCTAGTTGCCGCTTCATTCGCGTTGTCCGTTTAGATGTCCGTTCTGAGTGCCGTCTCAAGCTTGCGTGGGTCCCAATCAGCGACCCGCGGCCGCCTGCCGGGAGAATCTCCTAGGCAAGACCCTCAGCTCTCGATAGCGTTGAAACATCGGCATAATTGACCCTGCGAAGTCTCATTGCAACCGCCAAAACTCAATCTCACTGACTCTTCACATTTCCTACTTATTGAGATTCCAAACAGCGAAAAAGACTGGACCAGACTTACGGCGGAAAAACGCGCATAATGCTGTCATTGATGCGAGGTTGGTATGCCAGCGACGCCTTCGATCGGAAATCGAACGCCCTGCGACTTAACCCTTTCTTCACATAGTTCAGTGACTGTTCGAGACAATGATGACCACCCCCGATGCCATGCGACTCTCGCCAGAGACACGACGTGAGCATCAACTGCTTCGCCTGAATGAGTTGTTGTCCGATATTCGCCACCGGCCGTTTTACAGAGACCGGCTCAGTAACGTCACGCTGCCGTTAACCTCTCTCGATCAACTATCGACTCTTCCATTGCTGCAAAAATCCGAGTTAATCTCGGATGACCGGAGACTTGGCAAGATCTTTGATCGTCCTCAGCACGAATATGTTCGACTGCACCAGACCAGCGGCACCAAAGGGTTCCCGATGGCAGTTGCCGATACGTTGGCCGATTGGAATTGGTGGTTGAACTGTTGGGATTTTGTGCTGTCCGCAGCCCAAGTCACCAACGAAGATATCGCGTTGATGGCCTTTTCGTTCGGTCCGTTCATCGGTTTTTGGACAGCAAACGACGCGCTGATTCGGCGTGGGGCGATGGTCGTCCCAGGCGGGGGAATGTCGAGTGAGAATCGTTTGTCAATGCTCCAGGAATACGATTGCACCGTCGTCTGCTGCACCCCCACCTACGCGTTGCACCTGGTAACAGTGGCGGAAAAGACTGGTTTCGACTTGGCTGCAACTTCGGTCACCCGATTGATTGTTGCCGGAGAACCGGGTGGATCCATCCCTGCAATTCGAAATCGAATTGAGCAAGCATGGAATGCTCGCGTGATCGACCATACGGGTGCGAGTGAATTGGGCGCGTGGGGATTCGGAAGTTCTGATGGCACGGGGATTCATGTAATCGAAACGGAGTTCATCGCTGAACGATTGAAATTCGACAGTGACCACCCCGAAGGGATGGCTGCTGCCGACGGTGAAGAAGCTGAATTGGTATTAACCAACCTCGGACGTTACGGAGGTCCAGCGATTCGCTATCGCACTGGCGACATCGTTCGCGGGTACCGTCAGCATGACCAAGATTGCAACTTCCTGTGGCTTGATGGTGGTGTTTTAGGACGCGCCGATGACATGCTCGTGATCCGCGGCGTCAATATCTTCCCCAGCAGCATCGAAGCAATCGTACGAGACATTGAACCGACCTGTGAATTTCGAATGATCGCGACTCGCCATGATGAAATGGATCAATTAAAAGTCGAGATCGAGTCGACTGAGTCAACTGCCGAAGCGTTGTCAAACCGTCTCCGTGACCGCCTTGCCATGCGAGTGGCAGTCGATTGCGTGCCAGCGGAGAGCTTGCCAAGATTTGAAGCCAAGTCGCGACGCCTAATCGACCGCCGCCAACGCTAACGCAGGCTTCGCAAGGCCAACTTCGGGCACATCACTTTCGGTACGGTCGGTAATTCGAAAACATGCCCGATCCTCAACTGCAATGAATCGCACTGACGGCGGAATCATGAACAGCGTATCGATTCATAAAAGATGATTCCACTTGCCCAGGCGTTTGGCATCTGCTCTCCTTGGTGAAGTAGGCGACACCATCCTCCATTATTTCCAAAACGTCACCGTTACTCACCGCATCGACGAACATGACTGAACACCACCCCGTCTCCCCACAAACTGGCCAAGCACAAACTGGCCAATCAGAAGCCAATTCAGGCCCCGTCCCGACAGCGATCGAGCGTGACGCCAACAATGGCATCGTAATCACTTGGACCGATGGACAACGCTCTGAATGGACAGCCCAAGTCCTGCGCAAAAACTGCCCGTGCGCGACCTGCCGCGAAAAGAAACGGGGCGAGACAGAAAAGAAAGCAGCGACGCCGACCTTACTGCCAGTCCTCAGTGCGGCGGAAGCGAAACCCCTTACGATCGAAGCGATGAGTCCGGTTGGGTCGTATGCCTACCACATCGCGTTCAGCGATGGGCACACCTCCGGCATCTACACCTTTGACCTCTTGCGGACCCCGGCCAAAGACGACGCATAGAGAGTCGCCGAAACCGCCGCACATCCGAGGCGTGAATCGTTGCCGGGCGGGTGAGTTTTGGCGTTTGTTGAAGGTGCGTTAGCTGAAGTTGTGCTGGTTAACGTTGTGCTGGTTAACGTTGTGCTGGTTAACGTTGTGCTGG
>JARGNK010000010.1:20649-45785 GCA_029213145.1 Rubripirellula sp.
GTTGTGCTGGTTAACGTTGTGCTGGTTAACGTTGTGCTGGTTAACGTTGTGCTGGGCCGATTGTCAGTGAACGCCTCAGAACCGAATTGACATAGCCAACTCACTGACGGTCGTCTGACTTAGATTCACCGCGACCCGGTCCATCACGCTTCGCACCTGGCACTTGGTTGAATGTCCAATAGACCTCTTCTGCAAAACCTGCACCATCGACTGACTTGACTTGCAAGCGCAGATGAACTTGATCAACAGGGCGGAGTTCAGAGACGATTAGTTTGACTCCGTCCCCAGCGGGATTGAGCGCAATCGATTCGATCTTCAGTGGTTCGACCCCCACTTCATCGGTGATTGGCGAGAATTTGTCGGAACCATATTGACTGCGCCAATGGTAATTCCATTGCTCGACTGTGTAAGAATGGAGATCGGTAGCGACCTTCGGATCGAGCTGGAAATTGAACTTCAAACGCAAGCCATCACTTTCCAGCTGACAATCCGCCAGTAGTTTCGGCGGTGTGCCGGTATACCGCAATCGCTGGATACCGCCGTCCATCAGACCAACTCTTCCGCCCCCATTCCAGCCTTGCAATCCGGTCGCGTAGACCTGTCCATCGGCAGGGTTGACCTGTGCTCGCATGATGCCTGTTCGAAAGTTGAACGGCAACTTGACAATTGCTGCTTGGGAAACATCTTCGAAATCCTGCATCATCAGGTAGTACATCCAACCTTTTCCGAAGCTGGTATGGAGCAATCGTCCTGATAACGGCCCCCAACGAGAATCATCGACCCACAATTGGCCGCCGGATGAATTATCAAAATCCTGTGGCATCCAAACCAAGGGGGGATCAAAAGTGTCAGGCGGCACCACTTTTTTCACATCGATGGTTCCGCCGCCTGGTTCCCACATGCCGGGGATGGAATACGTCTGAACCCATCCATTGAAACCACCTGGCTTTACTTGGCTCACTTTCGAGGCGGGCGTCCACTGGCCCTGGTTATCACTCACCGTTGGTCGATTCCCGGGCAGCATGCCCATCCCATTTGGCGTCCGAAATCCGGTGCAATAAACTTCGCGTTGCTTTCCATCGGCAGAAATTTTCATCACGCAACCCGGAATTTCTGAATCACCCCCGTGGCCGCTTTTTGCGTAGTAAAAATTGCCATCATCATCAACCTGCAAATCAAAATTGAACGAGTGAAAATTTATCGAGACGTCTGTATCGGCAGAGAAACTCCCGTAAAAATCCGCTTCACCATCTCCGTTCTCATCGTGCAGGCGAGTTAGTCGGTCCTTGCAAGTCACATAAATGTGATTGTCGACCACCTTGACGCCAAATGGTTCGTACAAGCCACCAGCAAATCGCTTCCAACGCAAATTAAGCAATGACTGATCTACCCCCGAAACTACCCACACATCACCGCCATAGGTAGTGACCACCATCCGACCGTCCGGGAAGAAATCCATCGCGGAGGTTCTGAACCAAGTGTTCCAGGGTGTTTGATCGGGTAGCGTCAACGTGTCGAGTGCATACCCGGAGTCGTTTAAACCAAGTGTTCCAACCGTCGTAATTTCATCTGGCCACCGCAGTGAACCGCCGTGCGTCTTGGCTTGCGGCGACGGAACCTCACTGGCTTGCCCGTCCGTTAGTGCAGTGGCAAATGCAGCCAGCGACTCTTTTCCCTGACCCACAGCCCGAACAACTTGCAGCAACTGCGATTCGTCGCTGGCGGGGATTTCCAAAACGATGCGACCGTGATCAACGCGCCACTTCAACCCCTTTACTTGTCCGCGAATTCCCGCCACGGTGTACTCCGGCATCGACGCATCGCCGTGAAACAAAACGGCAACGGCCCCTGCTGCTGCCTCTGACTGCCCAACAGCCACCCAGGGTCCTGGAGGGGGCGCAAGCCCCAGCTCATCGTCAAGTTCCGCGACGCAGAGCAGCAGGGGTTTGCCTGGACCAATTTGCAATGTGTGGGTCAGTGATGACTGCTCGGCCGAGGGCAGTTCAAGAACGGGACGTCCATCAATCGAGTAACTGAGCACGACCTCGTCACCGCACAGATAATGGCCTCGATAATCAAGCCAACGCTCGGGCAGCGGTCCCCGTTGCAGCAAACCTTCGACCGGGTAATCCAACGTACCATCGTGCCCCCATCGCCAACCGGTCAACCCACGAATCGGTTCGCCATCGGGATCAGCGGTGCCTTCACCGCGATCGCGGTGATGCTGGGTTTCGCGCAGGTCCAAAAACCCACCCCGCCAGACACCCGCTTGATCCATTCGATGTAAATCGTACGAAAGTGTCACCTCGCCCAAGCGAACACTGAGAACACTCGTGAACTTGCGTTCCAATTGCGAAGCGAGCGCGGGGCCGTAATCGCGATCCACCCACTCAATTTCAGTTCCGTTTTTCTTTCCTTTGGGCAGCTGATCCAAATAATCTTGGTCCACTTGGAAATACGAAGGATTACTTGCCTTCATAAATTGCTCACGGATGTAGTGAACCACTTGATACCGCTCCTTGGGCGTCAAGTGGCTCATCGCCGTCATCAACCCAACTCCTTTCGACAAGGACATGAACATGCGATAGGGATCAGATCCAAACCGCAATGGCTGAACACCGAAAGCGCGCGCCGTTGGTAACGAAGGTGTATCCCCGTCGTCACCATGGCAGTTAAAACAATAGCCGTGGTAGATTGCCCGACCAGCCTCGAAATCACGGCTTCTCATTCCACGCAAAATCCCCGCATGATCAAGATCCTGTGTGTCGTCTTGGATGGCCAACACGTCCGCCGGTGGCTGCAATGCCTTGGCACGCGGAACACCGCCCGCAGCGACATCGATGACATAGGCCGCGAGATCCAAAAAGTCACGTTGCTCCAAAAGTGATGCCACTAATCCTGTTGGCATCATGGATTGCTGATCCTGTCGAATCGCTTCGACTTCATCTTCGGCGATCGTGATTTCTTCACTCAGATTCGATGACGCCCGCAACACAATCTTTTCATCATCACGTGACACCAACATCCCTGTCACGAGACTGCCATCGCGAGTCAGCACCGAGTACGTTTCAAACCCCTTGCGAATCGACTTCGAAGGAAAAAGCAAAGACTCAACAATGTGTTGATTAGTCACCTCCCCCAATTCCGCAAGGTTGGGACCGAGTGGCGAATTCCCTTCACCAGAAACATGGCAACCCGCACACGCGGCGGGCGACTTATAAAACAGAACAGCCCCACGACGTGGATCTCCGCGGCGCTGAACCTGATCGACCAAACGATTCAGATCGGTTTGTTGCAACTGCTGCTCGAGCGACAAGGGATGACGAAGCGTCTCCGCAGAGGCGGCTTTCCCAATCAAAACGGCAAAAGCCAAACAAAGCGTTAGATTTTTCCCAGACAAAATATTTAACCATCTCGTTCGCGGATTCGATCCAATTGCCTGAAGTGTACACCGACAGAAGGGCGACCACCTAACTAGTACCCAGCCAAACACAAGGACCAGCACACGGACCGACAATTCCGCAAGATCGCCATAATCGCGCCGGCACGGAATCGGGAATTGATGCATGGTAATTGATTGCTCGCGTCAATCCGGTCTGCTCGCCAATATGTCGTAGATTTGAATGCCCCGCCTGTCCTCCCTCCCGACGCATTGATCGCCAATGAATCCATTCCGCCATGGCTTATTGGCCGCCCGCACCGCTGCGGTCATGCCACACCGACAACGCCAACTCGCGACACTTTCCGCGGAAGGCAACGCACCACTGTCGGTTCTCTTTTATCATCGTGTCGCTGATTCCCATCCCAATGACTGGACGATTGGATGCCAGCGATTTCGGCGACAGATTGATTACTGCGAACGATACTTTGAATTGATTGATCTCGCCGAAATGCAGTTACGCATGGAAAGAGGCGAGTCACGACGTCCGGCCGTCTGCCTGACCTTCGATGATGGCTACCGAGACAATAGTGATTTTGCATTGCCGCTGTTGATTCAGCGACGCATTCCATGCACCTACTTTGTTTGCACAGCGAACATTTTGAATCAGACGCCGTTCCCGCATGATGAGGCGGCGGGGCAACCATTGGCGGTGAATAGCCTGGAACAGATCCAGGCCGCAGCTGATGCGGGCATCGAAATCGGCTGCCACACAAAACACCATGTCGATTTCAGCCACGTCCATGATGAGCGAACCGTGAGAGATGAGATCATTCACGCTAAATCTGAACTAGAGAACCTAATCGATCGACCGGTCCGCTATTTTGCCTTTCCTTATGGCCTACCCGAGCATCTGACGCAAGTTGCAGTCGATGCGGTGATCGAGGCAGGCTTTGACGGATTCTGTAGCGGTTATGGCGCATACAATCTGCCCGGCGAATCCCCCTTTCACATTCGTCGATTCCATGGCGACCCCGAAATGGCGAGATTCAAAAACTGGCTAAGCTTTGATTCGCGCAAGCTGCGAAAAAACTTCTCACTCGACTTCCGTTTGCCTGCCAGTCGCATTCCCACACTTCCGGTTCCAACGACCATGACTCCTGCTTTCTCGGTGCTCGGGTGAGCATGCGTTTCATTCGATCTCCGCATCCTTAGCGGCAAGTACCACGGCGAACCCCAGCGAGCGATCTCCACTGCCTATTTGTAATCACCAGCATGCCGGTCGGTGGAGCCGAAACATTGCTGGGCAACATGATTCGTAGAATCGATCCCCATTTAAATTCACGCTGAAGTCGTTTGCACCAAGACGCGGGGCCCACTCGGCGAGCAGTTGGCTGATGAATTCCCGGTGCATGCAAATCTGCTACACCACAGGTGGGATCTCCGAGTCTTGCCTCGCATGGTGCGTTTGTTTCGCCGCCGCTGAGCCGCCGCAGTGATCACGGTGGGAGCAAGTGACAAGATGTTTTGGGGAAGGCTGGCTGCCTGGTTCGCCGGTGTTCCAGCGATCGCGTCCGCGTTGCACTCCACCGGTTGGCCCGCTGGAGTTGGCCGAATGAACCGCTGCTCGTCTCCCATCACCGATGCCTGGATCGCCGTGGCGGAAAGCCTTGGAGAATTTTTAAGTCAGTGGGAAAAATTTCCGGCCGGACGTGTTCAGGTGATTCGAAACGGTATCGATTGCTCAAAATTCAAGGCAGATCGGACACAACGTTCGCTGGTTCGACAAGAACTCGGGGTCGCCGACGAAGTCCCCTTCGTCGGGATCATTGCTGCCTTGCGGAGTGAAAAAAACCACACCGCTTTCATCCAAATGGCAGAGCGACTGCGAGATCGTTTTCCTACCACTCATTGGGTGATCGTAGGCGACGGCCCGGAGCGTGCATCGATCGAAGCCGAGATTGCGAAGCGAGGGCTTAACGATTGAATTCGCCTGCTGGGAACTCGGCGCGATACACCGGGAATACTCGCGGCCCTCGACCTATTTACCCTCTGCTCACACAACGAAGCATCACCGGTGTCGATCCTTGAGGCACTTGCCTGCGAAATCCCAGTGGTGGCCACCGATGTCGGCTCCGTGGCCGAAACCGTAGTTGAAGGTCAAACAGGCCGACTGATCGCTCCAGGCAATCTGGACGCGTTCTGCGAAGCCGTGGAAATTCTGCTGCAGAATGCCTCCATTCGCGGCGAGTTTGGTAAAAACGGTCGCCACCGCGCACTCGAATCAGGCCCCTTGGAAGCAATGGTTCATGGCTACGAACGATTGGTAACCGAAATCTACGGCCGCAAAGCTACAAGCCGCGTCCCAGGAACCAAGCCGGCCAAGCCCAATGCCTCCCGCAAACGAAGAACCGAGCCATTTGGCTCGTGGGAGCAGGGCAAGCGAAGTTCAGTGCTGGAATTCCTCACACTGAACCGCAAGAGGCGACGAGCGGATTCGAACCGCTGAAAAACTGATTTGCAATCAGCCCCCTTAACCACTCGGGCACGTCGCCATCAACGCTAGGCAAATTAGAGAAAGCCTGCCGATCAGTCAAGATCGGGAGCCCTGGACACTCTATCGCTGCGTTCTGAAGATGAGGATGGTATCGTCTGATCCAGCGAGATACTTGAGCCACGTCTTCATTATGGCCCCAATTCTGCCGCCCGCCGGCCACAGAATAGCCACCCAAACGAACGCACGCTTCCATCTATTCGAGTGCATTCGCACCTAATTTGCGAGTCCACAGCCGCCAAGACACCGAAGACGGCCTGCCAGGTTCGGCACCAAACCGGCGGGCGAACTGGCCGATTTTGCGCCACCCAAGAACGCAAGACCATAGGCAAAAACGCCAGAGCATAGTCGCGGAAGCGTTTCGAGCAGCTCACCCCACAGCCCGCAATGCACTGGCCATCGGTAGCCGAGTTGCGGCAAGTGGCCACCCCGATTGAAAAATCAAATCGGTAAGGCTCACTCTGTTGATCCGCTCGACAGCTGCTTGTAAGCCATTTGGCAACGCATTTGGGAAGCCAAGGCAGCCCAAGCCGAGTCGAGGATCTAGTAGGTGCCGATCTCTCTTCGCTGCACGTCGCGAAGCAACGCTTTCAGAGCGTTTCTTAATTCCCGAACTTTTAGCGGCAGCGACAATAATTGTCGTTTTTCATCAGTGACCGCATTACTAATCACCTGTGTTTGCCGATGGTCCGCGAGCAAGACGGCAGGAATGTCCGCAGTGTGCTCGTCGCTTGCGAATTGATTGAAGGCCTCCATCGCAAGAACTCCGAGTTCTGAGGCTCCGAAGAGGACGCAATCGGCTGGCGGGTCTTCTTCCGGACTAAATCGAGCCAACGCCCGCGCCGGATCGGAAATAATGAGCACACGATAGCCCCGCGATTTCAATTTTTCGCGAACAGCATTCTGAAGTCCGGCCTTCGATTCGACCAGCATGACAACATAGCCTTCACCCTCATTGGTCGGCATTTCATCATCATCATGATGCTCTGCCATCGGAGAAGAAAAATCGGCATCGCGCCGCGTGACAGCACCAGAGCGTAAAAATTCGAGGGTCTTCTTAATCTCCGATTGCAAACCGGCTGCCGTCTGAATTCGTTTCTCGGGACTGAATTCCATGGCGCGGTGGGTGATCTGGCTGACACCTCCAGGAATATCAGGAACCCGTTCATGAAGCGGAACAACATCCTGGAAACGCGACACATTCAAACGAGCCAACCGATCTCGTGTTTCAGTCAATGCGGGCTGTCCCGCCAACATGTGGTACATCATGTTGCCTGCGAAATAGATATCGCTGCGCGGGTCGTCTTTGCGAACTCCCGTTCCTCGCTCGAGAGCGGCGTAGTCGATTGCCCGCGCGTTGGGACAGTCCGCCATTTTTTCAGGGTTATTGCGGTCGGTCAAAGCCGCCAAGCCAAAGTCCACCAACTTGGCTTTGCCTTCCGAGGAGATCAACACATTGGATAACTTCAAGTCACGGTGGGCAATTCCGAGCGATCCAGCGTAAGCCAATCCGGATGAGATCTCGTACATCAATTGGAGCGCTAACTCAGCGGGCAAACCGCCGCGGCGTTTGACCAAATCCCGCAAGGTTTGACCTTCGACAAACTCCATGACGAGAAACGGGTTACGTTTGTCCGGGATGACATCATAAATGCTGACAATGTTTGGATGCCGCAGTTTCAGCCCCATGCTCCCTTCACGCAAAAACTGCTCTAGTTCCTTCACCTCATCACGGAAACGCTTGCGAAGCACTTTGACGGCATAGACCTCGCCATCTTTTTCGGCACGATAGACTCGGGCGAACGTACCGGCACCAATCACATACTGGACCTTGTAGTCACCGTAAAAATAGCCCTGCCGATCCCCTTTTAAAATCTTGTCAGTCTGCAACGTGGTCACTAGGCCATGCCGCTGCATCGCCTTGATCATGTCCTTCAAGTCGTGCTCGCCGACACCCACATCATTGATCACCTGATCCACTGCCCGCCGCTCAGCGAGACCGAGATCGACGACCCGTTGGGCAAATAATTGAGGAGTAAGGTCAGACATCGAAAGTCAAAGCACAAGGCAAATGGAAAATGGGGCCGCGTTCCGGTAGCTATAGTCTACACGGATCCCGGTAATTCTCCGACTCTGTGAATCGCTGTTTTTCCCGGGTGACACCGGAACGGTGTTTCGATGCAAATCACCCCTACAAACCGCCAAACCGGACGAATCCTCCAGTCTGACGGCCTCACCGGCTTGGTCGCAAAACAATTTCCCCTGAATTTCCAATCCAACGGAGATATTTCCAAATCAAACGGAGAGTCAGCGGGAAGCGAGATCGAATGCTGCCTCGAACTACATTGAGGGAAATTTCGCCGCTCCCCGCCCAGATCAACCCCTTCCAAACGTCTCGGATCCCCCCCATCTCTCAGCTGGTTCGTGGAAAACACGGGTATGAGCCTGAACAGGTCTCCGCGAGATCATTGCACCCTACCAAGACATGCGGGGGTGAAACCTACCGAAAACGACCAGCACAGAGAGGGCGATTCAATTCCAACCTACTCGCCTACAGAGAATCATTGTTGGAGTTTCTGACGGTCACTCATCCAAACGACACTCGCGACCAACTACATGCGTGACCAACTACATCCGCGGCACGACGCCAACGCCCAACAAGCCCAAGCCGACTTGCAACATCCGACCCGTCAGCGAGACCAGCATCAGTCGCGTGGTCTGGATGGTTTCTGTCTCTGCCTTCAGGACGTGGCAGTTCTCGTTGAACTTAGAATAGACCTTCGCCGTGTCTAACAGGTAATCGACCAGCAGATTGGGGGCGTAGTCCTTGTGTACCGTTTGCAGGGCTTCTTCGAACCGGATCAGCATCAGTGCCAAATCTCGTTCGGCGGGGTGAGTGAACTCAATGCCATGCTCCGCTACCATTTCGATGACGTCTGACTCACACTTCTGGGCGTTCTCGAGGATTTTTTGCGTTCGCGCGAATGAGTATTGCACGTAGGTAGAGGTGCGACCTTCCAACGAGACCATCTTGTTCAGGCTGAAGCGATAATCACTCGTCCGATGGTGGCTTAAATCGGCAAACTTGATCGCACCAATCCCAACCGTTTCAGCAATCGCTTCCTGCTCACTTTCCTCCATCGGCGGATCAAACACCGCCAAACGCTCGGGATTACAGACGACTTGTTTCGCTCGATCAACTGCGTCGTTCAGCAATCCTTCGAGTCCAATCAACGTTCCGCTACGTGTTTTCATGGGGCGGCCATCTTCGCCCAAAACGGTCCCGAAGTTGACGTGTACCAATTTGACTTGTTCGAGCCCAAAGTGATTCGCAACGGCAAACAGTTTTTCAAAATGCTCGCTTTGCCGTGTATCGACGACGTACAAAATTTCGGTCGGCTCAAAATGTTCGCGACGATATTGCAAGGTTGCCAGATCAGTCGTCGCGTAAAGAAACGCACCATCCTGCTTTCGCACGATCATTGGCGCGTCGAATTCAGGTAGGAAGACGCAAATCGCCCCGTCGCTCTCACTGGCCAAACCTTGCGACTCTAGTTTTGCGACGACGTCGGCCAACATCGGCTGATAAAAACTCTCGCCTAAAGTGTGATCGAAATCGACATCCAACCGATCATAAACGCGGTTGATCTCGTCCTTACAGTAAGGCAGGAAACGTTCCCACAATGCGACGTTCTCGGGGTCACCGTGGTGCAGCTTCGCAGTCTCTTCAAGAACCGCGGTGTCGATTTTAGGATGTTCACCCGCAAGCTGGGAAAGTTTCGAATCCTGATCAACTGCATCGATTTTGGCCTGAGCAGCAGCCTGCGTTCCATTGGCGGATACCAGGCGCCGCTCTGCGGACGCCAACCCTTTTTTCGCCTTCTTTTTCGCTTGCGGATCTTCTGCATCGGCAGATTCGAGCTCGGCCTGTGATTTAGCGACCGCAGTCGTGGCGTCTGTGACAGCTTGCTGCAACGACTCTAATGCCCCAATCGCCTTACGGTATTCGATCAACTGGTTCACCAAGCGATACAACTTGGTCAGCTCGGCAACCGGATTGGCCATTACGACCTCGGGATCACCAAAATGCTTGTAGCCGTAGATGATGATCCCAAACTGGGTTCCCCAATCACCGAGGTGATTGTCGGTGATGACCCGATGGCCGATGAACTGCAATGTTCGCGACAGAGCATCACCGATCACCGTGCTGCGAATGTGGCCAACGTGCATTGGCTTGGCCACATTGGGGGACGAGAAATCGATAATGATCGTTTGCTCGGATTCGACCCTAGGCACCGACAATCGCACATCGCCGAGCATATTGCGAAGCGTTGAGAGTAGAAAGTCGTCGGTCAACTTGAGATTAATGAATCCCGGGCCCGCGATTTCGGGATTCTCAAATAGATCGTCCACTTTCAACGCATCGACAATGCGTTGAGCGACTTCGCGCGGATTGCTGCCGAGTTTCTTTGACAATGGCATCGCGCAATTCGCTTGGTAATCACCGTGTTTGGGATCCGACGTGGGTCGGATCATTGAGGCGAATGCATCGCCGCCCTCGGTGATTCCCAACAAAGCCTCGGCGAACCGCTGCTGTAACAGATTCGGTACGTGCATGATGTCAGCCGCGATCGAGGGGATCAGGCGTCAGAGGAAGAGAGACCAAGATCCGCTAGCGGCACCAATTTTGCATCGGCCCACAGCGATTCCAGATCGTAATACTCGCGAGTTTCGTCGTCGAACAAATGGATCACGACGCTGCCGTAATCCAAAACGATCCAACGGCTCTCGTCGTAGCCTTCGATTCCCATCCGATGATCGCCGAGAACTTTTTCCAATTCGTCGTCAATCTGTTCGCTAATTGCGTGCAACTGACGGCGACTGGTCCCGGTTCCCAGGACAAAGAAATCAAACTCGGCACTCTGAGCCGAAACATCCAACACCGCCACATCAGAGGCTTTGTTATCTAACGCGACCCGCGCAGCGGCTGTGGCAAGCTTGAGCCCATCGGCCAGACCATGGGGACGAATACTCCGCGAAGCAGTGGCCATCGGATTGTCCTCGGCAGGACTGGACGGCTTGGGTTCAGCCACGGATTCCACGGGTTGCTCTTCAGATTCGGGGGAGTCAGGTTCGTTCATAACGCAGAGTCTAGTAAATATTGTTGCCGGCGCCACTGACGCTCATTCTGGCGAATTAAATGGCCCTGATTTCACGATGAAATCGGCTCCGCACCACCGCCAAGCGGACCGGGCACTGTCGCCGCCAACCCGCGTAAATCCGCCCGTGGGCACTGAAATCCGCCTCAGATGCAGCTCAATGCGATCCCCACTGCCTCACCACCGCGACACCAAAGCGGGGGAGGGGCCTCGGAAGAGGACACACTATTTCTTCCTCTTGTTCGGTCGTTTCCGCTTATTTGGCGGTTCAACCGGGACTTCCGGTTTGGCGACCTGGTTTCGAAGCCGTTCAGCCAATGTCGCCGATTTTGTCTGACTTGCCCCTGCAGCACCCTCAATGACGGCAGCATCAAAGTGATTGCCTTGAGGCAAGGTTTTCTTGACCAGAATCCGCTCACCGATTCCCCATAGACTGCTGGTGATGAAATAGATGCACAAACCAGCCGGTACTCGGAAAAAGAATAGCCCCATCGCCAATGTCATGATGTTCATCATCTTTTGGGTCATCGCTGTCTGCTCATCCGTTGCAGGCGGCATGAATAATTTCTGCTGCAACAAGAAAAGTACGACAACCAATACCGGCAAGATATTGAAATAGGGGCCGAGCCACCCTGTCCCACGTCCAGAGAAGTACGGCCACAACCAATCGCCCCAGTAGTAGAGCATGTCGGGGCCGGCGAGATTGGAGGCCCAATCAAGACGACTCAAGAAGGCTTCTTGACGCAACTCGATATCGACTGAAAGTGCTCGGTACAAACCGATAAAGATCGGCAACTGCAGGAACATCGGCAAACATCCCGCCAAGGGGTTGAAACCGACACGCTGCTGCAACTCACGCTGCGCCTTTAGCTTGCCCTCCATGTCATCTTTGTATTGCTCATTGATCTTCTTCATCTCGGGCGCCAACTCTTGCATCTTCTGTGCGTTGATGGCAGCCTTTCGGCTGAGCGGGAACATGCAGCCCCGCACCGTCAACGTCAACAAGATGATCGCCAACGCGTAATTGCCGATGCCCGAGAGCACGTGCAGCAAGGCCCCTAACAGCTTGGCAAACGTTGCGAACCAACCGTAGTAAATGCAGCGTTCCAATCCATACTCGGTCAACAACTCCGGCTGCTTTGGCCCAGCGAACAATCGCAAATCTTGCCTCATTAAGCCACCGGCTGGAACTTCCGCCACCACACTGTCCAGGTAAAAACTGGTGTTCACCGCTCTCTCTTGATGCCTCGGGACTGCGTCGAAATCAGCAACGACTCCGCCTGATCCGCGCCGAAACGTCGTGAAAGAGTCCTTTCCTTCTGCAGGGATGTAGCCAACCGTAAAATACTGGGCATCGACACAGATGTAGCGGAGGTTGCGTGCGTCGGCACTCCCATCGGGAGCAAAGATGGCAGAAAGAGGATCGTCAGGCTGTTTCTTGGCGTGTTTCAGCAGTGTGTAGCCACTGATTAATTCATGCCCTTCCGCCGCGGTGTTATAGACCAAGTCACGCGCGGCAGAGCCGGAAAAATTCGGACTGATTTTGGTGCTATACCACCATCCCTCTAGCGTGATGCCATTGGGCCCGTCCAACCGATAAGCGAGTTCTTGTGGCTTGTCGTCACGATTCTCTAATTCAATCGACATATCGATTACATAGCTTCCCGCGTTCAATCCGTATCGCCGATGCATCGTGATAGCACCACCCCCCGCAGCCTTCATCTCTCCCGCGGACATATCGAGCTTGAACGACGCAGATTGCATTGAGTCAGTCGTTGTCGATTCGGCGTCCCAAATCAACTCAGCCGGATTAGGCACCGTCGAAATGCTTGGCTCATCAGGCAGGATTGACTTGCGATTGATCTGGCTGAGAGAAACAAGGCAGGACAACTGGGACAAGTTTCCGGCGACTTGGTCGGCCCCACCGTCCCGCGCTAGTCGAATCAAATCCAATGGGTGATCTGTAAGCGTCGCCGAAAGCACCTTCGAGGCACCCTCCTCGCCCCGCACGACTTCCACCGAAATCACATCCCCAGGCTTCGTGCTGAGGAGGGCTTCCGTCATCTCTTGGGGCGTCGCGACTGTCTGGCCCGCGACCGCGATAATCACGTCCCCAATTTCAATACCCGCCAACTCGGCTGGAGTACCTGGACCGACGACGTTGACTTTCACGCCGCTGATCGAATCAGAAGACTGACCTGCAAAGTATCCCAGATAACCGCTGCGAACATCGACCCGGGCGTACTTCAAGCCGCCATTCTCTTTCCGTTCCGTAAGTTCGATGCGTTCGATCCCGCCGCCACGACTGTTCAAAGTGACCAGCATCATGTAGCCGGCCGACGGATTCATCGACCCGAGTGTCATCCAAGTAGGCTGCTGAGACCGCTCAGCGATCAATTCACTTTCAGTCGGCTCGCTGACCGTCGACGGATCGGGATCAACGGGTTCGATTTCACCGTCGCCCGTTGGTTCCGCATCACCTTCGCCGACGACGATATCAACGCCATCGTTGCCGTCTTCTAATTCCTCGACCACCGGCGGCGGAGGAGGCGGCAAGAATTTCGCACGCAACGCCGCGTAAAACAGGAAGAATGCCGTCGAAGCGATAATAAAGGTAAGCAGACGGCGTTCCACGGCGAATCCCGATCAAGCGAAAGGAGGCAAGCAAGAGAGAGCGCCTACTATTCTGCCTGCCAAGTTAAATCTTGGGAACCTGCCATCGGTGACTGGATCAGACGGGAACCAGAGATCCCGAGCGGGACACCAGTGACCTGGAGTTTGAGCGGAGGCCTGAAGCCGGGTCTACTCTGCATGCCAGATGCAGCCAAAATGCCAGATGCAGCAAAAAAGGCCAGATTCCACCTGATATTGCGTGACACGCTATACCAGGTGAAATTTTTCGAAATACAGAGCGAGATATCGTTAGTCAGACCTGCGGAACTCAGCCGCAGATCTTCAAGACCGGCCGCTAGGGACGGGTCGCGATTTCCAGCGGTGGCAGAACGCCCATATAGGCCATCAAGTCGCTGATCTCTTGCAGCGTCAAGTTATCGAGCAATCCGCTCGGCATGATGCTACTGTTGCTGGGAAGAATCTGATCGACGTCCGACTCCGCAATCACGGTCATGTTGTTATTCGCGTCGCGAATTTCGATGGAGCGATCAGTCCTTTGAATGACCATCCCCCGAATCACCCGACCGTCAAGCGTCAAAACCTTCTTGCTGGCGTACTGATCGCTCACCATGTGCGCGGGATACAGAATCGACTCCAGGATTTCACGCTTACTGAAGCGGCGGGAGATTCCTGATAGCGAGGGCCCAATCGCTTCGCCGTAATTGCCAAACTGGTGACAAGTCGCACACTTGGCTTTGGTGTAAGCAGTACGGCCATGCACGGGGTCACCAAATTTACCCTTATCACTGTCAAGGTATTCCACCAGTTGGTCAAAATCCCATTTCGAATTATTTTCTTGCGGCAGTTCGGCAGCCGGACGATCGGGGTAGGTTTTGGCGTACCAAGATTGCCAAGGTGCCATCGACCTTCCAACCTCCTCGGTGTCACCCTCGGGATCCTCCCCAGCGGGTCGCTCCATGCCGGTCCAATGCTCCAATAACGACTCGGCGTCTTTGAAGGAAGTTCCTTTTTCTTGAGCACGCAAGCCAAGCAAAATGAGATGTCGGATTGCCATTGGGTCATCCGTCGCCACCGACACCCCGCGGAGTGCCCGCAGAACCTCAATCGCGACTTGGTCTTCAACCACATTTAAACTACGAACCAGGTAATCCCAATTCTCACCCTCGGGTGCTTGAGCTAAAGCCATTGCAACGACCGGACGGCGTTCTGGCTCGTTACGCCACAGCGATCTAAGGTAAGCGCCCGATTCGTCATCCTTCGCAGTCGCCAGCATCGCAACGATCCCGGTACGCAGCCGCCGTTCCAAATCACCAGGCTGGGGATTTTCGACGAGTTGCTTATCGAGGTCACGCAGTAGCTGCGCGGTTGGAGTGTCGATTGGCCGGGGCAATTTGTAAATCGCGGCCAAGGCTGCATTCCGCCACACAGCACCTTGCTCGAGGATCGCTTGAACATCTTCTTCTGACAACCCGGAAGCAAAGTCCCGCGTTGCCGCCATGATGTACATCGACAACGAGTTTGATGGCGTGTTGCGGGCCACATTTTCGTAATACTTCAACAATTCGTAGCGTTGCTCGGCATCCCAATCCTCGGACAAGAATTGCATGCACATTGCTACCAATGTGCGATCGACTTCGGGATTATCACTTTCCAAGAATTCGATTGCTCGTTCAGCGACCTCGTCGGCTTGCAAGTAGGCGATCAAGCGAATCAGCTCGTGATTCATACGATTATCACCCGCTGGAAACTCCTCGGACAATTGATCACGCAGAGCAGTGACTTTCTCGGGATCGATTTCACCCCGGTGCAACGCAACCTGACACAACCGCAACGCATCGACGAAGTCAGTGTCACTTAGAAAATCGGTCATCAAATTACTGACACTTGATAACACTTCCATGCAGGTCGATTCGCTCGGGTCAGTCGTGACCAGCGCCAAGCCACCAACGATTCGAACGCGTGTTTCGGAACTTTCAAGGACCTTGTTACGCCAATCCTCCACGGGCATCCGCTCCAAGACGCGACGGGCAGCGAAGGCCAACGTGCGATCTTCCTCGGCAAGCAGATTGATTACCGAATCGACATCTTCCGGCAATTTCCCACTTCGCAAAATGCCCTCGCAGGCTGCCCGGCGAACTCGGGCGTCCTGATCTTCGAGCATCGCGATCAAGCGTTTTGCTGTCCGGCGCTGAGAATGCAAGCCCATCAAATAAGCAGCCTTCGCTCGCACCGATTCGCTTGGCGTTTCACTCAATTCCAACATCAAGTCTTCACTTGGCACTGGCCCAAACAGTTGCATCAGATCGAGCGCTCGCGTCCGGTAGTGAGCGGGGTTGTCGTTGCTGTAGGCGACGCCCGCAACGAGGGCTCCCCATTTATCACCCAACTCCCGTTTGATCGATGCAATCTCCTGGCGAGCCCAAGCTGATTCTAATTGCGGTTGACGAATCGCCGCCGCGATTCCACTGCCCAAGTTCTTCATTCGCTCGGGAATCGTCCCCTTGTAAATCACTCGGTAAACACCGCCGCCGGTACCGCGACCGCCAGTGCAAAAGTAGATCGATCCATCAGGACCGACATCGAGATCCGTGACATTGAGTGGCTGACCTCGAAGGAAGACTTCACTGTCAGCAATGTAGCCCGCGCCACGCGGCTTCAAACGAACATTCAGAATGCGTCCTTCAGACCAATCCGCCAAGAACAATGAGTTGTGGTACCGAGTCGGGTACATGTAGTGCTCATAGCAAACCGCCCCGGTGGGACTGCCGCGACCGGTGTCCAACAAATTCGGCAGGCGATCAAAGTAATGCTCAGGCCATTTTGCCCAACCCGTTCGCCAACCGAACTCACCACCCTCGGTCACATCAAACAAAGTCGTTGGCCGGTACCAAGCCGTATTCACATCGGCTTCCATGTCAGCGTCGTGCACAAACATGCCGCCGCTCGGGTGAAAAACAAGGTCGTAAGCATTTCGCAATCCACCGGCCATTCGCTCGACGACCGAACCATCGACGTTCGTCCGAATAATCGTTCCGCCAGGCGCTTTGATGCCACGCCCATGTCCGGCAGGATCTTCGTAGCGAGGCAGCAGATCACCCTCATACACGTCTCGCAACGTTTCACCTTCGCCACCCTCACCAATCGTTTGAGAATGGCTGCCAACTGCGACGTAAATCATTCCATCGGGACCAAGCCTTAGTCCGTGCGGACCATGCTCGCCGGCTGGGCCTTTGAATTTCACAATTGGACGAACCTGCTCCAGTGTTCCATTCCGGTCTGCATCAGTTAATCGGTAAAGCGCAGTTCCCTCAGGGCCATCACCAGTCACGAATACTTCGCCATTAAGGGCGAGGATGCCATGACAAGATTCGACTTGGTCGCAGTAAGTACGAACATGTTCCGGCACGCCATCTTTATCTTTATCGAACACCAACAGCAGCGGGCCACCTTCTTGCGAGAGAATAATGTGCCCGAATTCGTTAAACGTCATCGCAATCACTGATCCGACTTTTGCATCGTCAAGCACACGCTGAACGCCAAAGCCTTTTTGAATCTGAAATCGCTCCTGCTGCTCTGCCTGCTTTTCGGCGACCACATCGACGTCGCGATCCCAGGGCACTGTATCGCCAAGCTTGCCGAAGGTCGTAGCGGAACCCCACAATCGGTCATTAAACACCGTGGTTTCGAACATTGGATTGTCCTCGGTGCTGGTACGCCAAGAAGCATCCGTGCTGAAATTGAACCACTTGTCACCCTGCAGCGGTCGCACGGAAACACGAGCCGCTAGCGCCGCCGTCGATCCGTGCGTGTTGAGGACGCGAACCGCAACCACATTGCGTCCAATCTCGAGGTAATCGGTGATATCGAATTGTTTCAACTGTCGAGCCGAGTTCCCCGTCCCCAACAGTTTCCCGTTGACAAACAATTCGAAGCGATCGTCGGCCGCAATCTCGATCCGACCCTCCGCTTCGACTCGCAGATTGATCGGTTTACGAAACAAACAAATTTCGCCTTCAGCAACCGGCTGCTCGAGAGAGCTACCGTTTGCCCAGATCCATTCAGCCTCCTCGGCATGAAGGGACGACGCCGAAGCGACGGTCAATAGCAGCAAAAAGTTGAAAAGTTTGCGGAGTGGAAAGCCTTCCATGGCACTTCATCGATTAATGGGAACGTATAGGGTCCACAGCTCGTCTGGGAGACTAGGCGGACCAGGCGATTCAATGCAAGATCAACCCGAAAGCCGGCAGCAAATCCCAAAGCCGATACCCATTGCCCCAAAATCGGTGCCCCAAGCCGAGACCCCCATCCGGTTGTGTGCTGAATGCCCCCCTTCCTAAAAAATTGCAAAACGCCGAGCAAACGCCGCTAAACAAAATCGCACTGCGTTTCTCACCCAACTGTCTTCGCTTCTCACCAACAGCCCTGGCCGGGTCTATTGGCGGATTGCTATGATTTTGGTTTTGATCGCAGCGGGGAGAATATCGGCATGAAATGGCGTGGTAGAAGGCAAAGCGACAATGTGGTCGATCGCCGCGGCAGCAGTGGCGGTGGCGGCAAAACAGTCGTCGGCGGTGGCCTGGGAATGATTGTCGTCGTGATTCTCTTCATGCTGCTCGGTGGCGATCCCCAAGCACTTCTGCAACAAGTCCAGCCGAACCCAAACGCCGCAGCCCCGGGCGGACAACCGGTCGAACTCTCGGAAATAGACCGAGAGCGGGGCGAATTTGTTGCCACGATCCTGGCCGATTCCGAGGATGTTTGGAATCAAATATTCCGGCAAAGCGGACTCCGCTATGTCGAGCCAAAACTTGAGCTGTTCTCCCAACAGACCCGCTCTGGCTGCGGTCTGGCAAGTTCCGCCTCGGGCCCGTTTTACTGCCCAGCCGATCAAACGGTTTACCTCGACACTGCTTTTTTTGATCAATTGGACAAACAGCTGGGGGCACCAGGCGACTTCGCCCAGGCTTACGTGATCGCTCACGAAGTTGGCCATCATGTCCAAAAAATGCTTGGCAAAACCGATGAGGTCAATCGTCTTCGCGGACAACTTCCGCCAGCGGAGTACAACCGCTATTCGGTCATGCTGGAACTGCAAGCCGACTTTTACGCCGGGGTCATGTTTCACCATTCCCAACGACAAAAGAAAATCCTCGAGGCAGGCGACATCGAAGAAGGCATTCGGGCCGCATCGGCAATCGGTGATGACACCCTCCAAAAACGCAGCCAAGGCTACGCAAATCAAGAAACCTTCACCCACGGATCAAGCGAACAGCGAGTCCGTTGGTTCATGAAAGGGTTGAAAACAGGCGACCCTGCCGAGGGTGACACATTCAACGCCGAGCAACTTTGACAGACGGTGGCCCGAACTCCAGTGGCCCCAACTCCAGTGGCCCCAACTCCGCGTCAGGTTTCGATGCCGTCGATATTCTCGCTGTGCCGCTTTGACCTTGCGCTGGCGTTGTGCCGCTTTGACCTTGCGCTGCCACAGCCCCCAAGTCACCGGAACCGAACCGCGAAACAAACCTCCACGCGGTTTCTCGCTAATTGTCGAACGTCCATCGAGACCGGATTCCATCGTTCGATCGTTGACCGCCACTGCTGAATTAAATCGAGTGCATCGTAATCACCGATTTTCATCGTCAGCAACAGACCGCGGAAATCGGTTCTCGCATTGGCCACGATATTCTCAACGGTGACAAGCGTTTTTTCTGGCCGAACGTTTGAATCGACCAACATCCACTTCGCGCCACGAAATGTCTTCCGAGGCAGATCGCCAGCGCGAGCACGCAAGTGCCGGAACTTAGGATGCTTGGCGACACGCGGGTCCATCTCGGCGGGGTCGACCCCGATCACCTGCATTCCCAATTCCAACAATCTGCCGCAGGCTCCACCCGGTGCACTACCGATCTCAACCACCAGGTCACCAGGTTGCATCGGAAAACCGCTCCAGGCGATCGCTTCAGCCGCCTTGTAGTAGGCCCGCGAAATCGGTTCGTAACGAGGGGAAATAGGCTGAACCGCCGCCGGCCACCGTGTCGGCCAAGTCTGCGCCTGGTGCGTTCCGAAAAACCAGTGAGAAGGATCGACCAAGACGATATCCAGCACACGACTCCCCGGCTCAGCAATGCGGTTGGGAGCATCACAACGCAGCCAATCATCGCCGATCGCTGCAAACACTTCATCGGCGACTGCCCTTGAAATTTCATCCACCCCCGGCTCGAAATCAAACCTGCCAATCGGCGCCCGATCCTTTGACCAGACATGCAATTCATCGAACACCTTGCCTCGCGGCCGAGCACCTGCCGCTGAAGAAGTTGCCGCGGAGAAAGCGACCAGCGATTCTCGCAGCGCATCGAGATGGCTGATCGCCATTTGATTGCGTGATTGCCCGAGGGAATGGGCAGCCGTGCGAATAAAAATCCCCTCCGGCAATGGAGCGTTGGGTTGGTCATTCTTGGCAGTGACAAATCCCGGCCGCGAGAAGGCAAGCCGCCAGCCACTTTCCGCCATCGAAGATTTGACCGCGTGCTCTGCACCGCAGGCGCAGGTCAGAATCGCAAAACTGGCATCGGTCATGGCCGCTTCCTATCATCAGCACGGTGGGTGGTTTCAGCGCGTTGCTGAAATTGAAGGACCCGTTCTCGGACCCCCGGTATCAGCCGCATCGCATTTTCGTGATACAGCTTGCGAAGTGACTCGTCCGGCAGCTTGATACCGTGTATTTGCCAAAAACCCTGAGGCGGTGGAATCTTTTCGCTGTAATCGAACGATTCGTCATGGGTTTCAAAAAATCGCCAATAGGTACGCACGCGTTTTTCAGGAAACGGACCATCAGTGCCAAATAAAATCCGGTCCGAATGCTTGATCAGGAATTCGCGGGCCGTGAAAGGTTGACGCCCAAGCTCGGCGATGCGTGAAGCAGGCTCAATCCACAAATTAGGGTACTTGTCCAACCACTCACTGACACGCTGTAAATCCTCAGAGTGATTCGCCACGTGAGCGCCGATGAACTGGGTTTTGGGATGCCGGCCAATCACTCGATTCCGCGCCTCTAGCAGCTCGAGTCGAGTCGGAAACCCTTCGCCATAGAAACTCCAATCGGGGTGACGACTGAGTTCTTCCCAACGCTCGTTGGTCTCGTCTATCGGTTCAAAGAAGGCGGCGGGATCAGCCGTGTGAATAATCACCGGGATTCCCAACTCACCACAAGCTTGCCAGATCGGATCAAATCGCCGATCGTCAACCGCGATCAAGGACCCGTCAGGATTCCGATACCGGAGACCAAACTGCTTAAAAACTTTCAATCCACTGATACCCTCGCGAACCGCCAAGGCCAGCTGGCGCGCCGTTCTGTCGCCAAAGCCAGCTTGATTGCAAGCCCAAGTCGATGGCTGATCCTCGGCACCATCACCACGCCAATCTATGTTGGCAAAAATCACAAACCGTTCACGATACCGAGACCACAAATAAGTCTGGTGATGCTCTAACTGCGGACCCAACTTGCCATCCAACGAGGCGCAGACAGCGATCTGATTGCGATTCATTAATTCCACATAATCATCCAATGCCTCCTCACTATCGTGCAAACGATGGTGAAAGTGCGTGTGCACATCAACGGCGACAAATTTGGCACTCGTTTTCAGGTGACGCTTGACTCGCAATTGACTCTGCGGACGAAAATTACGCAGCAACAGCTCGCGTCCATCGCGCCCGTTGAGGGTCTCCTCGATTTCAACTGCTGAATTTTCAACTGCTGAATTTTCAACTGCTGAATTTTCAACTGCTGGATTTTCAGCTGCTGGATTTTCAGCTGCGGGATTTTCAGCTGCGGGTTGTCGAATTTCGACAGGTCGCTGACCAAACAAGGGGGCTGGCCCAACCAGCAAAGCGACCAGTCCGGCAACCCATGCGGTCACAGCGAACGAGCGTAATTCGGCTACAATCTGTCGTAGAGTAGAAAATCGCTGTTTACACATCGGGCAAATTCACTCGGGGACGTAACAATTCGTTCGAAGCAGGTTGGTTAATGGAGGATTCAGACAACGGCGTGGATAACGAAGAAACCGAATTTCAAACCGTGGGCGGCCAGTCAACCAGCAAGAAGCTGTCGGTGCAAGCGACCACTCCGCCAGCCGAAGTCCCAGGCTACCGATTGAATCAGTTTCTGGGAGCGGGTGCATTCGGCCAAGTTTGGGTGGGTCGCGACTTGAATACCGGTCGGCAAGTAGCCGTCAAGTTCTACCTTCATCGCGGTGGCGTCAATTGGTCGTTACTCAGCCGCGAGGTAAAAAACCTGGTCCAGCTCTCGGCTGACCGGTACGTGGTCCAAGTGTTGGAAGTAGGCTGGGACGCCGATCCACCCTACTACGTGATGGAACTAATCGAAGGTGGGTCTCTGGAAGACTTGCTGCGAAGCCGCCCTCGACTGCCCGTCGCCGAGGCCGTGGAAATGTTCCGAAAAATCTGCACGGGATTGAATCGGTGCCATGCCAAAGGTGTGCTGCACTGCGATATCAAACCTGCCAACATCCTGTTGGGGGACGATAGTGAGCCCCGCCTGGCAGATTTTGGGCAGAGTCGTTTTTCCGACGATCAGTCACCAGCTTTAGGAACCATGTTCTACATGGCGCCAGAGCAAGCCGAGCTGAATGCCACCCCCGATGCAAGCTGGGATGTCTATTCGGCCGGTGTCATCATGTACCGAATGGTGACAGGCAGCCTACCCTATCGTGACCGGCAACTTCTGGAGAGCCTGGACTCCGCCGGCTCACTGAAGGAAAAACTGCACCACTATCGGTCCACGATTCGTTCGAGCCCAATCCCCGACGAACATCTTCAAAGTAGCGATGTCGACCGCCCCTTGGCGCGGATCATCTCGAAATGCATCGCTGCCAATCCTGAACACCGCTATGCCAATGTGCAACAGATCCAGCAAGACCTGCTGCGACGGGATGCAACCCGTTTACGTCGTCCGCTGATGCTGCTGGGGATCGTTGGCCCACTGCTGGTGCTGTTGGCCACAACCTTGTTCGGATCACGAAGTATTCAATACGCAAGTGAACAAGCTCTCCAAGCCCTTCGCAAAGAAGCAACGGGCAGCAACCAGCTAGCAGCTGCGTTCGCCGCACAGACACTCGAAGCTGAAATCGAACGCTATTTTCAATTATCGCGGGACGAAGCGAGCTATCCACCGTTTGTCTCCCAATTGAAAACCACCTTGCAATCGGAAACGATCAGCCAATCGCTGGACGAAATTGTGGCGATGAAAACTCCGGCCGATACCCTCGGTGACACCGCGGCACGTCAACGGCTCCTTGCCGTCGAAGCACGCCAGCAGCTTGACGTTATTCTGGCAGATCGACTGAGCCGTTATTCCCAATCATATAAACCTCAGCAGCCACGGCTGGCCACGATGTTCGTCACCGATGCGAAGGGAACGATCCTGAGCATCGCCTACAACGAACCGATTAATAAAACGGAAAACAGCGCGGGAAAAAACTTTTGCTATCGAACCTACTTTCACGGTGGAAGTGTTGACCTGCCGAAAGAGAAAACCGAAATCGGCGAGGTCGATCCGTTGACCTGGACTCACCTTTCAGCCGCCTTTCAAAGTACGGCAACGCGTCTCTGGAAAGTTGCAGTTAGCACACCAATCTACTTCTCCGATGCAAGCAAGACACCCGATGCATTGTTTGTCATGACCATCAACCTGGGTGACTTCCGACTGCTGCAAAGCAAGCAAGGTGGGAACCAGTTGGCCGTTTTAGTGGAAGCCCGGGAGGGAATTGCCCAGGGCACGATCTTGCAACATCCCCTGATGGACGAGCGGCGTTTGGGCGACAAGAAACGGGGAAGCGAAAAATATCAGATCAAGCCGCAAACCATGCAACTCCTTCTGCAAGGCGGTGACGTTGACTACGAGGATCCTTTGAGTGAAGCAAACGATGGCGATTCGTTTTCCGGCACCTGGATCGCCACGATGCAGCCTGTCGCAGTCCCGCAACGCCCAATCGATGGGGAGACCGGCTCAGACCGTGGCCACACGAACGTTGGTGGTGAAACGGACCTGTTGGTGATGGTGCAATATCGCTTGGCAAAAGTCCTGGAACCGGTCGATCAGATGCGTCGGGCGTTACTGTGGGAAGGGGCTGCAGCCATCGGTTCCATCCTAGCGGTCACCTTGACGTTGTGGTTCTTGGTTCGCCGCACCGGGAACAACAGTTCCCGAGGCCGCCCGAAACACCCGCCAAAATCGGCAACCGAAATCGAAACGCTGACATTGAAGTAATTGCAACAAAGCTGGCAGTACCGAACAGGCAGAATCGGATCTGTCAAACGGTTGCAGCTAAACACACAGGTGCCGACCGACACCTCAGACACACCACATATGCAACCAGTCATGGAGACGCCGCAGCCACTCATCCCATCCCGACTTCTCGATTCGCATCACCGTCGTCTGGTCAGGTAATTCAGCGTCCAGCATCTTTGCTGAACGAGCAGAAACCAGCATGGCTTGGCAAAAACAGGTTCGCCCGAGCTCCTCGACACGCTCTTGCCACTGGTCGACTCCAAGCGTTCGCTGAAAGACGTTCCCCCGCCTGATTTGCTCGCGAAGAATCACCTCGATCATTTGCCGCTCCGACTCCAGCGGGTCTGAGTCCGCCTCGCTACACCAGATGAATTCAAAGCAGAGCGAATCTTCACCTAACCAGTCCGTTAGCTGCTGGACCACGACACACAAACACGCCAATAACAAAACGATACGTTGGACAGGCAACTCATCGTCTTTGACTCGCGTGGTCTTTAAGTCGCAATTCAGCACAAACGCGAAAGCCATGCGTCGCCTCAGAAACAAGCTCTCGTCGCGAGAATAATACAACAACTCGTGTCGAGCGTATTTGATGTCGAAGAGATCCGGCCGCTCGGTATCCTCCATGTAAGCCAACTCAGAGCGAACCAGGCTTTCGAATGTCCCGCGATTCGTGATCGAATGAAAACCACCGATCGGATACTGATCGACCTGCTGCAAATGAGTCGCTACCGAACTCTGACGCCCATTTCCCCGCGGACGCTGTGGTGGAAGCTCGCTGCGCAGCAAGCCAGCCATCTGCAAGACCTGCCTGATTGCAATCCGCTGCCCTAACGGTGCGACAGCAGTGCCCGATTCCAACTCAAACAAATCCTCCGGTCCGACCACGTCACCCGCACGTTGGATCGCATTGACCAGGTGATCCAACTGATCAACGATCAGGCTGGAAAGCCCCATCTGGTCGACCGAATCCCAGGCATCCTGCAACACTTCGGCGGCCGGCATTTTTAGCAAACGGTCAATGACCGCTGGGCTCAACTGGGTTCCAGTGAATTGGGTTCCAGTGAATTGGGTTCCAGTGAATTGGGTTCCAGTGAATTG
>JARGNK010000010.1:45885-90569 GCA_029213145.1 Rubripirellula sp.
CAGTGAATTGGGTTCCAGTGAATTGGGTTCCAGTGAATTGGGTTCCAGTGAATTGAACCCGGTCTAGGAGCCGACTGATGAAATAAGCGACCGCTTGGTCCCGCTCGCGCCCCTGGTAACTGAGCAGCGAATCGGCCGCGCGCAGACAAGCTTGGTCAGCCGCAAATTTGCCCAATACATAATCCTCGTACCGGCGAGTCAATGTATGCTCAAGACCGGAAACGACCGGTAATCCGAGGGCGAAGGCAACATCACGGTGTGAGGTCAGCATGCCACCGATGTCGGCGATGAACCCGAGTGGTGGAAGTGCGCCGCCTTGACCGGCCAACTCTTTTGCCCATCTCAAAGCCTGAGTCAATCGACCACTTGTCATCGGTGCAATGCGGGAGACGAGCAACCCCTGCAAAAAGTGTGAGCGTGCCATCACAGGATCGCGAATTTCGAACATCCGATCTCAGCCTGCAGATGCCAGAGTTAAAGTTTGATTTGCGATTGGCCGGCAGCCGCCCAAGCACCGGCCCAACCTACTTTCTTATCCGCCCAACCAAGATTCAATCGTTCAATTCTAAAGACCTGGCTTTCAAAATCGAATTCATTGGATCACAGCGTTGGACCAACCGTCCAAGGTACAAATTCGTGGTCTCCTAATCCCAACTTTTCACTGCAAGTTTTTTGACCACTGGCGACGGCTAGCAGGAAGTCAAAAAAGCGATCACCGACGAGCTGGACATCTTCACCTTCCACGATCACACCGGCATCCAGATCCATATCTTCATTCATCGATTCAAAGAGGGGAGTGTTTGTTGCGATTTTGATGACGGGACTTGGCTTGCAACCAAAACAACTCCCACGACCGGTGGTGAACATGACCAAATTTGCGCCGCCAGCAACTTTGCCTGTCACGCTGGCGGGATCGAATCCAGGGGAATCCATCACGACCAAACCTTTCGCCGTAATCGGGTCGGCATATTCGTAGACCGCCTCGAGCGCTGTCGATCCACTCTTTGATACCGCCCCCAAAGATTTCTCGGTAATCGTACTCAAGCCACCTGCTTTGTTGCCGACCGACGGATTGTTGTCTAACTCACTGCCGAACATACCGACATATTTTTTCCACCAATCGATACGCTCCAACAATTTAGCTGCGATCTCCGGTGACCGACTGCGACGCACCAACAGATGCTCGGCCCCGTACAGCTCGGTCGTTTCGGAAATCACCGAAGTACCACCGCAGGCAACCAACCGATCCGATACAACGCCAACCGCCGGATTCGCGGTCAACCCGGAATATCCATCGCTGCCCCCACACTCCACCGCGAGGGTCAAATGGGAGGCATCCGCCGGCGACCGAGAGACTTCGTTGGCGCGATCGAGAATCTGCTCGACCATCGCCTCCGCCTTTTCGATCGTAGCCCGTGTTCCTCCTTCGGTTTGCATCGTCATCATCGGAATGCCATCATCACGCGTCAGTTGCCGACCATCCGGCGCGAAGAGCGAAACGATGCCGTGATGTTCACTCAAATAACCGGGGGTCGTTTGTTCACAGCCAAGTCCGATTACGGCACATCCACCGACATTCGAATGATTCGAATAACCAGACAGGACCCGTCCGAGCATTTGATGCTTGGTGCCGTGATACTGCATCGCGCAGCCGGTCGTATGGGTCGCTGCAAACACGCCGTCCACGTTGGGCCAGCGTTTCAACCGCTCAGCATCAAACCGCTCGACTACTTTGTGGCAGACCGAAGCACTGCAGTTAACCGTTGACAGAATCGCCACGTAATTGCGTGTACCGACACTTCCATTCGGGCGATAAAAACCGTCAAACTGACGCTGCATCATCGATGGCGATTCGGGTGGCGACACCTCACTCAAATCATCTGAAACAACGTGATGATCCATCAAATTGTGCGTGTGAACGTGATCCCCCGCTTGGATCGCTCCAGTGGCCAACCCAATCGGTTGACCATATTTCACGATCGCCTCCCCTGCCGCAATCGGTTTCACCGCAACCTTGTGTCCCCGCTGGATGTCAATCCGAGGGGTGATCGTGATGGACGCCGTCGAGATCGACTGACCGCGACAAAGCCGAGCTGTCGCGACGGCAACATTGTCGGAAGAGTCCAATTGAACCAGACCAGGATGAGAGGAGCCGTCGGTCATTAAGTCTTCAAAAAAAGGGGAGTGGGGTCGGTCCGCGGATGCACTATGGTACCCGCGGCCGGAGCCCCACGTTAGTCACATCTCAAGGCACCAAATCGACCCGTGGTTCCTGACGCGGGAAGCTACGCGTATATTCGGCTTTGCTGAATCGAGGAGTTCCAGAAAAAAGGTTGGTTTCCTTCATACCTGAGCCAGCCATTAGGTTGGCAGGCGAACCTTTTTTCGTGGTCGCAAGATCGACAATCACCTCGTTTCGCCGGTCGGAAAATCCGTTTTCCGACCGACACCTGTTTGCCGCGATCCCACCAGCAACGACCAAGTCGATGAAGATTCACGAATACCAGGGAAAAGAATTATTTCGCCAAGCTGGCGTACCGGTCTTGGAAGGGATCGTTGCCACCAGCCCTGACGATGCTGTCGCCGCCTACGAAAAACTAGGGGGGCCGATCGCCGTCGTTAAATCACAAATCCATGCCGGCGGCCGAGGAAAAGGTACGGTCAAAGACAACCCCGACCAGCGAGGAGTCGTCGTCTGCAAATCAGCCGATGAGGTCCGGCAGGCCGCGGAGGGTTTGCTCGGAAAGACCTTGGTCACGATTCAGACCGGGCCCGAAGGAAAGACAGTGAATCAGGTCTTCGTCGAGGCAGGCTGTTCAATCGCTCGAGAACTCTATCTTGGGATTGTGCTCGATCGGGCCGCAGCTAAACCTGTGTTGATGGCGAGCACCGAGGGCGGCGTCGAAATTGAAAAGGTCGCCGAGGAAACTCCCGAACTGATATACAAAGAACACTTCGACCCGGCGATCGGCCTGGAAGCCTACCAGGTGCGTAAACTCTGCAAAAAGCTCGGGATCTCGGGCCCCGCCGCGAAGGCCGCCTTCAAATTCATGCCGGCGATTTGTCGTTTTTTCGTTGATTACGATTGCTCGCTCACCGAGATCAACCCGCTCGTCATCACGACCGATGATCAGATGATCGCACTCGACGCAAAGGTCACCTTCGATAGCAACGCCCTCTTCCGGCATAAAGACCTACTTGAATTGCGAGACCTCTCCGAAGAAGAACCAAGCGAAGTCCAGGCTGGTAAATTCGGCCTGAGCTACGTCAAACTCGACGGCAATATTGGCTGTCTGGTCAATGGTGCTGGTTTGGCAATGTCAACGATGGACATCATCAAATATCACGGCGGCGAGCCAGCCAACTTCTTGGATGTTGGTGGTGGAGCAAACGCGGAGCAAGTCACCGAGGCATTCCGTATTTTGCTTTCCGATCCTGGATGCAAGGGCGTGCTGGTCAACATCTTTGGAGGCATCGCACGCTGCACCACAATCGCGGCAGCACTGATCGAAGCCAGCCAAACCGTTGGCTTTAACGTTCCGCTGGTTGTCCGCTTAGAAGGAACGGAAGTGGAGGAAGGGCGAAAAATGCTGGCCGATAGCGATGTCGACATCATCAACGCTACCGACATCACCGACGCCGCCAAGAAAATCGTCGCCGCGGCAGTCTAGCAATCCGCGTCCCTTATTGTTTTCCCCGTCATTGTTTTCAGCTTAATCCAAACCCAACGAATCGGTCATGAGCATCCTGGTTGACGGTAACACGAAAGTCATTTGCCAAGGAATCACGGGCAACGCAGGTACCTTCCACACCCTTGGATGCCGCGATTACGGCACCCAAATGGTCGGCGGTGTCACGCCGGGCAAAGGTGGGCAAGATGTGGAAGGAATCCCAGTTTTTGACACCGTCGAAGAAGCGGTCGATAAAACAGGTGCCGATGCAACGATGATTTTCGTCCCTCCACCATTCACAGCAGATGCGATCCTGGAAGCGGTCGATGCGGGGATCAAAGTGATCTCGGCCATCACCGAAGGCGTGCCTGTTCTCGATATGGTGCGGGTTTATGAAAAGGTCAAAGCGAGCGATTCGGTTCTGATCGGCCCCAACTGCCCTGGCATCATCACCCCCGGTGCTTGCAAGATCGGGATCATGCCAGGATACATCCACAACCCAGGCAAGATTGGTGTGATGAGCCGCAGTGGAACGCTGACCTACGAAGCTGTTTGGCAGACCAGCAACCTGGGACTCGGACAAAGCACTTGTGTGGGACTTGGCGGCGACCCTATCGTCGGAACCAACTTCATTGACCTTCTGATCCGATATCAGGAAGACGACCAAACCGAAGCGATCCTGATGATCGGTGAAATCGGTGGCTCCGCCGAGGAAGAAGCGGCGGCATTCGCCAAAGAAAATGTAACCAAGCCAGTGGCCGCGTTCATCGCGGGCCGGACAGCCCCTCCCGGTAAAAGAATGGGACACGCGGGTGCGATCATCAGTGGTGGAAAGGGAACCGCCGATGAAAAAGTTGCCGCTTTGGAAGCGGCTGGAATCGTCGTGGCTCCAACGCCAGCCGATATGGGTGACGCGGTTGTCAAGGCAATCGCAGCAAAATAGAGACACCCATTCGGCCAAGTTTGCAACCGGAATCGCCAGCCATCGAATCGATGGCTGCGAATCAGCGTCTCACCCGGTGCTAATCTGCAATGCACCGAAATCGCACCCCGAACAGACTCCGTGGCTACTTCATAAGCTTTAGCAGGAAGTAGCCGGTCAACAAACCACGCGCCGACCAAAATACCGTGCGGATCCAATTGGTGTTGACCAGTTTTCGATAGATCACCTCGTCAAACCCTTCCATCAAACGGTTGTGACAGGGGACCTGAAGCAAAGCCGTCGACAGCCAAATGGCAATCACCAACGCGATGCCCAACCACGCGGCCCATTTCGGGAAACCGGCGGGAGTACTCATTACAAGCAAGCCCGCAGTCACGATCTCAAACAGCATCGGTACACCAACGATGGGTGTAATCAATCGCCCATGGTCCGCTTCGTATTGAACGAACTTGTCCTGCCCGACTCTGTCAAACAGGTTGTAGTGCACGATTTGCACCATCCAAATCAACCCGACCATGTACCAGGTCGCGAGCAAGTTCAAAACAAAAATTAGATTTGAGTTCATTGGATCGAATCAAGCCGTTCGCAGCCCAACAGATAGCGAAGCGTTTGCGTTAAATCAGTGAATCGGTAGCGATATCCAGCTTTGGTGAGAACGCCCGGTTCAACCCTGGTACTTGCCAACAACAAAGCGTCAGCCATCTCGCCTAAGGCGGCACGGAGGGCGAAAGCAGGCGCGGGAAAGATCGCAGGTCGGCTCAAGACACGAGCTAACGTCGACGCGAATTCCCGATTAGTGATCGGGTTTGGCGTGACGAAGTTGACGGGTCCAGAAATCGAATCATCTGTCATCACGTGATAAAAAGCGCCGATCACATCATCCAACGCCATCCAACTCCACCACTGACGTCCAGTACCAAGGGCGCCACCCGCGAATTTTGCTGGCAGCAACATTTTCTGTAACGCGCCGCCGGTAGGTGACAAAACGATTCCTAACCTCGCATTGACAACCCGAATTCCAGCTTCCACCGCAGGCAAACAAGCTTCTTCCCACTCCTGCGCAACGCCGCTCAAAAAATCATCCCCGGGTGCAGAACCTTCATCTAACACCTGGTCTCCTTGATCTCCGTAAATGCCTGTTGCCGACGCACAAATTAAGACCTTGGGTTTATGCGACAGCTTGGCCATCGCCTCGCAAAGCTCGCGAGTTTTCACCACGCGACTGTCACGTATTTCTTGCTTGACGCTGTCACTCCAACGCCCATCCGCAATTGACTTCCCAGCCAGATGGAAGACGACATCGACGTCGTTTAGTTTTTCTGCTTGCTCTTCACCGTTCCAAACGGCAATCTCATTTGAATCCTGGCTGATCGATCGCACGAGGGGCCGAACCTCGTGGCCGAGTAGTGTCAGCAGCGATTTCAACTGGCCGCCCACCAAACCGCTACTCCCACTCACAGCGATCCGCATCGCCGCCGTGGGGCGATCAGCATGCAGTTGCAAGTCGTCTCGAGTCAAACGATGCCGAAAGGCAAACATCCGCTCGATCGTCTTCAACGCTTTTCCGCCGCCGAGCATCGCCCCTAAGGCACCGAGCGGAACTCGATACGCAATCTGATCTTTGAGGCTGCATCCCACACCCTCGGACTGAAACTCGTGACGATGATCCCAGGATGCGAACGGTCCTGAGATTTGAGTGTCGGCAAATAGGTGTGGCGGGTCATACTCCGTATGCTCTGCGACCCAGCGGACGGGGTAACCAAAGACCCTGGTGGTCAGCACGACGCGACTGCCAACGTCGAGGCTGCCGTCACTCCGCTCAATCTCGACCGATTCCCAAGGCGGAACAAGCCGCTTGAGGGCGCCAGGTCGTTCGTGATAAGCGAAGGCCTCTTCCATCGGCACTGGAAGGGAAACGGTCGCCGCATACTCTCTGATGTGACCCATGATGCTCCAATGAGGCTGCGAGATTTGGTCGCGATATTGTTATCGCGTCGGCAAGGTCAGTCGCGATTCCAATGTCCAAATCGATTTTTCTTTTCCGCCGCCGGTTGAGGCGGCATCGCGTCGAGAGTCGAGATTCCCTCGCTATAAAGCATTTCTCCGCTATAACCATCGTGAAAGCTGACGACGATTTGCGGTGCGTCGTACGCCAGAAACTGATATCCGGGACCTTGCTTTCGCCCCGCTTTTACAACGTTATTAACAGACAACACCGCGTATACCGTATGCCGTTGTCGCAGATAGTGAACGTTATCGGGATATCCACCCAGCCATTTGATTTTGATTTTCCGACCTTCGCTATCAAACCATCCACCCAGGGGTGGCAAACCTGCAGTCCCAATCGGATGGTTCGCAGAATTGACGGGCGAAACCAAGAACTCCCAAACGTTATCGGTAATCTGGGCTGCGATCGGGTGATGAACATCGCCGGTCAATAACAGGACCGGTTTTTCGATCGCATCGAGCACCTCCGTCAACGCTTCACGTTCGTGGACGTATCCGCAATAACCGTCTCCCTTTGATTCGGTGGAATCTCCACGCATGTGATAGGCACTGTGGTAAATGAACCAGGGATCGGGCGAAATGACGATCAAGAACTCCGCAGTTGATTGTGTGACCGTCTGGATAAACCACTTCTTTTGAGACTCACCCATCACATGCCGATCGGGATCGTGCGAATGGTCGACACCTTTCCACTTTGATCGCTCACCGCGCGTGTCAATGAATAAGAAATGGCAGTTCCCAACGACGCGATCAAAGTAATGGTTCGTGCCAATACTGTAAGTGGCCGATCCCGACTGTTTGGCTGGTCGATCTAATCGCAGGCGATTCTTGTCAATCACTTCTTCCACGCGATAAACACCAACATTGCGTCCACCTCGTGTCGCCGCTTTCGGCTTGGAGGCACCCTTCAGAAAAGGACCGATGTGCAACGTACTTACCTGATCGAGTCGCAATGTTGAAAAATCGGCGGCGGCATCGTGCAAGACATCCGATCCTGCCTGCAGCTCGGAATCACCAAAACGAATCGCAGAGCGGTGCGAGTGAGTCCCGTTACTCCAATCAGCGTAATACTGCCAAACTCGCAGTGCCGGGTCTCTGACCAAATAATTGCCGTCACCCAGGCCAACCTCACCGCTACCGTCAATGTTGTCGGTCACCTCGTGATCGTTGTACATCGTCAGCAGAGGGACGTGCTTTAGCAAGCGATTAAGTGACCGCCCACGCTGCAAGTAAAGCTTGTAATTATTTTCGATCCCCGCAACCGAGCCATTGATTGTTTCCTCGTAGGTGTAGTCACCATTGACGATGTGAAAGGCAACACGATGCCGATGCTTCTTCCAGATCGTGTCAAATGCGGGGGGATTGGGATAAATGCCATACGTTTCACCGGGGGATCGTTGCCGCTGGCAGGCACCTATCGAAAAACTGAAATTAAATTTTCCGTCTGGATTAAACGGATGGGCATAACTTGTTGCATCGGGAAGAGTGCGAAAGGTTGGCCAAGGATCGTGATAATCGCCACGCGTGTCGATCAGTTCACCGCCAACCCGAATGGCATACGCGTAAACGGTATTGGCTTTCAAACCATCGATTTGCGCGTAACCGGTGAAATCCTGGTCGGCACGCGTTTTTGCCGTTGTCACTCGGGCCGTATCGAAAGGTCCCGAGGAGGGTCGCACAAGCACATCGAATTCGATTTCCTTGCTCGCTCGCAACCAAACTCGGATCGAAGTCGACTGCAAATCTCCCAGCACCGGTCCGTGCGTCACCGGAGTGCTTTGCATCGGAACCACGTGATTGGCAACCGGGTCGGGCCAAGTCAGGTCTTGTCCAACGCTGATCGAGGATGGAACAAACAGGAGGAGAGCGGAGAAAAGCTGCAGGATTCGCATGATGCCAGTTTTAAAACGCGCGGATGGTAGGTCCGCTCGAATCCAGGAGATCATGAGTGCGAGAGGACGGCGAGTCCAAGGGGCTCACGAATGAGAGGACGGCGAACTGATGGTCACGCCATGATAGCCGTTATCGGCGTCCCTTCGCTGCGTTTTAGCGGCCGCCCAATCGGCGTGTCTTCTTCAAAGTCATGATCAACGCCCAGAACAGAAAGCGCCGTCGCATGAATATCGGCCACAGTCGTCACATCGGAAACATCGTCGAGAGGTCGATCTGAATCCAATTTGGGATCGGCCGCGGTCGCACCATAGACGGCCCCACGACGAATTCCACAGCCAGCGAGGAGCGTCGAAAAACCATGTGGCCAGTGGTCACGCCCTTCCGCTGGGTTCAGCGTCGGTGTTCGACCAAACTCGCCACCACATATCAAAAGCGTCGAATCGAGCATCTCACGCTCGTCTAATCGCTTCAGCAAGGATGCCAAAGCTGGATCGAGTGTCTCGCAAGCAGAACTTTGCAGCGAGTGGTTGGTGACGTGCGAATCCCAGCCGCTGAGCGTGACTTCTTCGATCAAACGCGACGCAGCCAAGCACCCCCGCCCAAACCGGCTGTCGCCGAAGGCATCCAAAGTAGCCTTTGATTCTTGGGAGACATCAAATGCATCGAGCTGATCACTCGACATCATCGTCAAAGCGGATTTCGTCGCTGTTTCATGCAGCGTGCGATCCAAATCAAGATTCTTCAGTCGCCCCCGGCGAAACTCAGACTCTAGCTTCCAAAGATCTTCTAACCGTTGATCGTATCGTGGGTCGGCCACCGGTCGCTTCACATCAGAGACTCGTCCAGCCGGATCGTTGACTTTGAACGCGTCGAACTTGGCCCCCAGATAGCCACCCCGGCCGGGTGAATTGCCAGGCACAATCGAAACGTTTCGGGGAATATCAGCACCCCGGTCATCCACATGGCACAACACGGCACCAATCGATGGATGCTTCAAGGTTGGATCGGGGCGGAATCCTGTTTTGACGTTGTAAAGTGCTCGTTGATGATCCCCTTCCTTGCTGGTTACGCTCCGGACCAGTGAGGTCAGATGCATTTGCTCGGCGGTCTGCGGTAAAAGGTCCGAGATTTCGACGCCTTTAGCGCTCGTCGGTATTGCCTTGACGTCACCGCCGATGCGACCGCCGGGATGAGGGTCAAATGTTTCTAACTGACTTGGACCACCCTCGAGCCACAACAGAATCACATTTCGAGGCTTGCCGGGGTCGTGCAGACCTTTTTCATCCGCCCACGCCAAGCGGCTTGCCAAGGCAGACATCAACAATCCACCAACGCCGGCTCCAAGCAGCGTCCTGCGAGACAGGTGAGCCGTCCGATCGCAGAGTCCATCACCGCTTGCTTCTAGTCGTTGCTGTATCATCAAGCCAAATCCACCGTTAATGATTCCAAGCTAGTTCGCTGCTATTGAGAAGCACCCAATACAGATCCTCGATCGCGTCTTCTCGGTTGTTGGCTTCGCCCAAACGACTCGTGAACAAGTCTCGCTCAGCATCAGTGGGGTAGCGATTCAAGACGCACAGAAAAACAATCTCGACCACGTTCGCATCATCTCCAGCGAACATATTGATATGGGAAGTTGCATTGAGAACGGGGTTGGACTTAACCAGTTCGCGGACCAGTTTACCGTTCATCATCATCAGACGCTGTGTGATCGTGATGTTATCGGATGTAAGTTCCTCCTCGCCCATATCGCCGTAACGAGTCACAAAGTCATTGGTGTCACCGAATGTTTGCAATTGCAGAATCAAGGAGGATTCGCGGTCTGTTTTCTTGATTCGGGCCGCTTGAATGATTGAGCCGGCCACCTGTTCGGAACGCAAACGCACGAGCGGAAATACAGCATTTTGACGCTCGTGCTCGGGAGTCACCTCGAAACTCGCGCGACTGTCGACGCCAAACGCATCGGACAACGCTATCAGCCGAATCAAGCGGCGAATGTTAAACCCATGAGTGACAAAATCATCTGCCAAACTCTCAATCATCGGGTCCATTGTTTCATCGAGTGGCAGGTTATCAACCGACTCACCCATTGCCTGTCCAAACATCAAAGCCCAAACGTGGCTGACGGCAGCCCTAGCAGCTTGACGATTTTTCGGGTGCGTTACCCATGCAGCCAACCGCTGACGAGGTGTTCCATCTACCGGCAACAGCTCAGGGTAAAACGGAACGGCTGGTTCAACGGAAACTTCTTCGTCGGCGTCGAGATACTTGTACTCATAATCGACATCGCCCTCTTTAACTCCTTGCAGGCCACTCGTCTTTGCGCTGGTGAAGAAGGCGGCGAGTTGGTGAAAATCAGTCTGCATACCCTCGCGCGGATCGGCAACATCACCCAAGTTTACGTTGCCGAGAAAATCGTTGTGACACTGCAGGCAATCAATCCGTAGTCCCAAAAACGCCCGCGACGTTCTGGCAGCCAACCGAATCGGATCTGCTTGCCCATCGTTGCTGTCGAACGTGGCTGTCAAAAAATTCACCTGCGGCTTATCTGTCCACAATCCTTCCGCGGTAATCAAATCCTCCACCATTTGGTCATATGGCCTGTTCGCCGAAAAAATCTCCGTCAACCAAATCCGAAATCGTCGTCGACGATAAACGACAAACTGCCCGCCCTCGGTCCCGACCAGAAACCGTGTCCAGCGTTCTCCCCAATAGTTGTGATATCGGGAATCGACCAGCAACCGATCAAGATGCACCCGAACTCGCATCGCCTCGGGCACTCGCTCGAGCTGGCGGATTTCCTCCAGCGATAACCCGTTGCCGATCAAGGCAAGTGACATTCGCCGACAGATCGTCATCCAATCGGCTGGCCCGGCGGACGGTAATTGATGCTGCTGGAGCTTGTCTAATCGCAACCGGTTGATAGCCTCGACTGCCGGCTTGATCGAAACAGGCAACCCCCTGAGATCAGCTTCGCTTGCCTGACTCTCTAACGAAGCATTCTGCGACACCGCATCAATCGATTCGCCAAGCTTGGTCTCAAGCCTATTCCCATCGGCAACCAGCTTGCCGCGCGGTTCATCTGAGGGAGAAAGCCCAGCGGCGAGATAGGCAAAGGCCAAGACCAGCAGCAGGCAAAACCAAACCCAACGCATCGTGGCCCCGATTGCTGTTTTCGCCGACTTCATAAGTTTGTTGACTGGAGAGGCAAAAAGGGCAGGCGGCACGTCTTTTAAAGTGTACCAAGATTTCCAACCCGAGCATTGATTCGTTTTGTAACATCCAACCTTGCCGATCTCGCGAAAAACAAGTTCCGCCATGGCGAATTAAGCAACGAATTCGCCAAATGGGTAATTCGCCCAACCCACAACATGGGTCAAACGGCCATCTTTTGGCCGCCTGCAGAGGCCGACTTTTGAAGTGCGGCCAAGATTTGCTGGGTTTCAAGTGCCTGCCGTTGCCATTGCTCGAGTGGCTGGTCGCTCGCCAGTAATTCGATCATTGCCCGCTCCTGGCTTCCCTCAAACGAGTGCTGCTCGACTTTTCCAGCCGCATCATGAATCCAGCAGCGTGTTGGACGTTCTGCCCAAGGCCTCGTAAAGTCATCACAGACCAGCGAGGCAGCGGTACCCGCGATCTCAAACCACTTGCGAGTCGCGGTATCGTACCCGCAAGAAAGCGTGGCAGTGATGTTAGAATCAAACCACATCATCGCAGTAAGCCGCTGGGAAACCCCCTCGCGAATCAACACATCCGCCGCGACCTGCAAAGGCAACTCACCAACTGCAAAACGTGCTAGCCCGGCGACATACCAGCCAAGATCCAGCAAACAACCACCACCAAGCGAAGGATCGAGCCGGTGATCATCGGATTGAAAAGGTTGGTAGAACGAAACAGCAGCGCTCACATGCCCGACCTGGCCCAGACGCCCCTCCTGCAACCAATTTGCCGCAGCCGTGGTCCGAGGATGATGTAACCACCCGGTTGCATCGAGCCAACGCACCTCCGCCTCGCGGCACGCCTGATCGATCGCCTTTGCTTCAAGGGGAGTTGCTGCGAGCGGTTTCTCGCACAAAACGTGCTTGCCGGCGTTGGCTGCGGCAATTGACCACTCCGCATGCAATGACGGCGGCAGTGAGAGATAAACCGCGTCGACGTCATCTCGTCCAAGCATTGCTTGATAACCTTCAACCGCCGCCGCGATCCCATACTGGTCCGCGTACCACCGTGCCCGCTCCGCTGTTCGACTCGCGATCGCGGTAACTTCTACTCCCTCGGTCGATTGCAGATCGGCAACCAACCGCCGTGTGATCCGCCCCGTTCCTAACACACCAAAACGCTTCATGTCGTTAAACCCTGCTGTCCTTCATTCATGTTGTGTTCTCGATGCGACTCGCATTCCAGCGGAGTGGCATCGTATTTTTTTGGGCTCGAAATGCTAGTTACTCTCGACGCTCGCCTTGGCTGGAGCAAAGAGATCGACGCTAGGTGAGAAACAGCCGCGATCACTCAACCCGAACCGAGCAGATTCATTCACCAATTAATTTAGTAACGGTCTGAAAGGCAAGATGCGCGGTCTGAAAGGCTAGGAACGCGGCAACGACGACAATCGCGATCGCGCTCACCCACAAAGTCGCATCATAGAATCGTGTCGGCAGAAGACGTTGGTCGAGTTTACGGTACCGGAAAAAGATCGCCGCAAAAACGACGATCAGCAAAATCACGACGGTCGCAATCCCCCCCAGAATCACCATCAGTGCCGGCTTACCGGTCAACAAGAACAGGGTTGCCCATCCGAAAGGAATCACCCACGCCAGCAAGCCAATCCACCAGAGCCGACTCCGCTCGTTTTCGAAACGATACAGGCCGACACGAGCAAAGGCGTCCGAAAACATTCGTGTCCAGGCAGCCAAGGCTGCGAACAGTGTCGAATAAAGCACGACGACTGCGCCGATGACGTAGACCGTCCGAGCCCAGGGCCCGAGTGATTGCGTGTACATATTCCCCAGCGTCGCGATCAGTTGGTTGTCCTCGGGCACCAGGCCTTGCCGGTTCAAGATCGCGGCGCCGAGCAAATAGAACATCACCGTCATCGCGGTGTAAGCAAGCATCGCAAGTGTGGCATCCCAGTACATGACTCGAATCCAGCCCTTAGCACGCATTTCCCATTGGGGTGAATCATCACGGGGCCCCGTGTACCGCGCGTAACCTTTTTCAAGTAGCCAGTAGTTGTAAGCCATGATTTCATCACCCCCAACGCCGGTGATTCCGAACGCGCCGATCGCCACCAGCAGAATCGCTGCTTCAGCGGGAATATTCGGGATCAGCCCAGAAATAAACTCGCCTCTTGAAATCGCCAAGTCAGTCGTCTGCAGCACACAAACCGAGGCGAGTGTGAACAACGTGAAGCCGCCGATCATCAGCAACGAGGCTTTTTCGATCAACAAGTAATGACCACGGAACACCAACAGCGAGACCGAAGCCGCCACGGCATAGGCGGTAATCGCGCGAACCGGCATTTCTCGCAGTGAGGGAAAGAACTCTTCGAGTGCCAGCACCACGCCGCCCACGATGCCACCCACCTGCAACATCTTTAGGGCCATCAATAGCAACCAAGTCCAAATCGACCAGTTCGCATTTCCCAACCGGGGACCTGGCAAATTATTCAGCGCCGCCATCGTCGATTCACCCGAACTGATCGCGTGCTTGCCAAATTCGATTTGCACCGCCACTTTGATGAGGCAGCTGAAAATGATAAACCACATCAGCACAAAACCAGCTTTCGCACCGACGATCGTGGTCGCAATCAATTCCCCCGAACCAACAATCGAAGCCGATAAGATGAAGCCGGGCCCCAGGTAGGGGAGGGCTCCTCGAAGAGTCTGGGGGGGCTCTCGGATCGCCGACACATCCAACTGATAGGGATCCGTGTTGGGATCGGGGCCGTCCGGGATCGCTTCGCCGGCGAAGGAGTCCTGTCCGCTCATAGCGTCAAGCTCTCTGAAGGTAATGTGGTCGCAAACGCTTTGTTTTATCACGAAGACGATTGCCAATGTCCGACCACGCGCGGTTGGCCCCCGTCACCAACCATGGCCCCGTCACCAACCATGGCCCCGTCACCAACCATGGCCCCGTCACCAACCGTGGATGCCGTCACCAACCATGGATGTCATCACCGCCCTTGGATAGCCGACAGGTCACTTTGGAGCTTGGGAGAGCGATAGACGGGAGCGAGCTGTGTTTCCTTGCCCACAGAGCCCGATTCCCCCACTGCGCCCTACATTCCCCCACTGCGCCCTACATTCCCCCACTGCGCCCTACATTGCTGCCAATTCGGCCAAGACTGGCCAGCCAGAAATTCGCGACGGATCGCTCACAATGACGCCTCGTTGTGGTCGAGTCGATGCCGATCGATAATAATTAAACGAGCGGGCAACCTGCTCTGAACCTCGTCTTCTCTGAACATCAGCTTGCCCAACGCATGGCCACACCCTTCGCTCTCGATACAACCATCGCGGTGGTAACGCCTGAGAACATTTCGTTTGAATACCAATTAGCAGGCCCATTTCGACGACTCCCGGCTTTTCTGATCGACTTTGTGGTCCGCTGGGTCGCGATCCTTGCGATCGTTCTGTTGATTTGGATTACAGGCGGACTAATCAGCATCAGCCAACTCGGCCCATTCATGCTGGCTACGACCTTCTTGGTCTATTTCATTATCAGCTGGTTCTACGGCACGCTCATGGAAACCTATTTCAATGGACGCACCGTGGGGAAATGGGCGTGTGGTTTGCGGGCGATTGATATCGACGGCCGGCCGATCAGCGGAAAACGAGCCTTGATTCGAAACTTACTCCGCGTTGCTGACTTGATGCCTCTGGCTGCAGTCAGCAGCGTCGCACCCGATGTCCCCCCCGCGTTTATGATTCCGACTGGAATGGTCGGCTTGACGACAATGATTTGCACTCGACGGATGCAACGCTTGGGTGACCTGGCAGCGGGAACCATGGTAATCGTGGATGAGCGAAGTTGGCGACTGCCGGTCGTCAAGGTAGATGATCCTCGGGTTCCCGCGTTGGCCTCTTTTTTTCCGGGTGATCATCGTGTCTCACGCAGCATGGCCCGCACTTTGGCGATCTACGCTGAACGTCGTCACTATCTGACGCCAGCACGACGTCGTGAAGTCGCCCGCCATTTAACGGACCCTTTGGTCGAAAAATTTGAATTCCGCCGAGACATCGACCCTGATTTACTGATGTACGCGCTTTACTACAAAACGTTTTTGGCTGATCCTTCGGACCAAGCACCTGACCTGGGACCGCTGGCGGGTTACAGTCCGCTGCGACGAGACGAAAACAAACCGCAGGGATTAGCGTTGGAAACCAAGGTGGGTCAAACAGAAGGCATTGGGTCAACTCAAACAGCCCCGTTACGAACCAACCCGCTGAAGGCGAACCCTCGAGCAACCGGTGCCGCTCAGCGCTCGGCAACAACCAAGCATTCCGCAAGCAGCGCTGTCGGGTCAAAGCAGAAGCGTTCGGGAGAAACCGAATGAACCCCGCTAAATTATTAGAAAAGCGTCGCGACCAATGGAGCGAACTCGAAAGTCTCTGCGATGCCATGGAATCGCGGGGTCAAACGGACAAAGCAGGCGGCGCCCACCACCAAGGTGCCGAAGGGATTGCGAGATTCTCGACTTTGTATCGGTCGGCCTGTGCTGACCTCGCGTTAGCCGACGCTTATCAGCTTCCCCCCGGCACCGTGACGTACTTGCACCGGTTGGTGGCGCGGTCACACAACCAGCTTTACCGCGCGAACAAGTTTGAACCGAACCGCTGGACAGATGTCTTATTTCGTGAAGCCCCCCAACAAATTTTTGCAGATGCCTGTGTTCGCTGGGCAGCTGTCATTTTCTTTGGGTTGTTCGCGATGTCCCTTTTCCTAGGCCGCAACGAAAATATGTTTCCAGATTTCGCGCAGCGGATGGTGGGAACGCAACAGCTCGAGCAGATGGAAGAGATGTATGAACAGCCACTGAACGGATCCTTAGATCATTACGTGCAGATGTCTGGTTTTTACATCCAACACAATACGGGCATTGGACTGAGCTGCTTTGCCAGTGGCATATTGATTATTCCTTGCCTATTCAACCTTGCTTACAACGCGGTCGTCCTGGGAACCGTCTTTGGGTACATGGCTCGCCCCGATGTGACAGGAGGAGACAATTTTTACCACTTCGTCACCGCACATGGCCCGTTTGAGCTAACCGCAATCGTGTTAGCAGCGGGAGCCGGATTGCGTTTGGGTGTGGGACTGTTCAGCACCGGAGGACTGACCCGGATCGAATCGCTGCGAGAAAGTGCGATGAAGGCGGTCCCCGTGATGGCGGCGTCAGCCATGTTATTCATCGGCGCTGCTTTTACAGAGGGCTTTTTGTCGCCCAGTCCCGCTCCCTATGTGATCAAAGCAATGTGGGCGGTGCTCTCATCGGGACTTATCAGTTTCTATTTCGTGGTGCTCGGCTTCCCGCGAGACGAAACTTTGCTCAAACGCATCGAACCAGCGGGAGAGTTCAGCGATGCAACTTGACCGCACCCATGTCGTGGTTCGACTTCGAACGTTATCTGAAATTGGCGATCTGGCGTTGATCATGATCCGCCGGTATCCAGGATCGCTGCTGATCGGCTTTACGGCTGGGGCGGTGGTGTGGGCAATCCTAAATGCCGCGTTGCTCGGCTGGATTCCGCTCCGTGAAGCCGCTTACGGGCTGAACGACGAAGAAGCGATTGGTGAAATCACAAGGTACATGTTTTGGATGGCGGTTCTGGTACTGCTGCAAGCCCCAGCTGCCGGAGTTCTAACCACACTCTATTTGGGACAAGCGGTCTTTGAGCAACGCCCCACTTGGAAAAGCGTTTTCAAAGAAGCGAAACGGCAATTCCCCCGCTGGTTCTGGGTTTTGGGAGTCAAACGCTTAGCCATCCCAACGATGATCTTGCTAATCGTTCGGTGGGGACAGCCACTGTCCGGTTTCTGGGACGCCTTCATACCAATCTGTCTGTTGCTGTTCGTCGCAATCGCCCGCAGCAGCCGACCTTTCGTTCCGGAAATCATTTTGTTGGAACAATGTCCGCTGCGTTCCAAATCGGACCTCGAGATTACGCTCGCGCGGCGATCCAAGTCGCTTCACGGACCGATGGCCAGCGATCTGGGAGGACGATTCTTGGCGGTCTCCTTTGTACTGCTGGTTCTGCTTGTTAGCGTGCTGTATTCGCTGGTTTTTGTCCGGGGAATCACACTCGGAAATTGGCGGATCATGGATTTATTTACCCTGCTAGTGTTTGTCCCGTTCGCCTTGTGGAGCGTCGCGGCCGTGAGTGTGCTGGTACGATTGCTTAATTATCTGGATACCCGCATTCGGTTGGAGGGCTGGGAAGTCGAACTTGCTGTCCGCGCCGAAGCATTGCGTGAATTTGGACAACCGACAGGGCTGGCAATTGGGCCCTCACAGGCTAACGCCGATGTCAATCCAGCCGAATCTTCCAAGTCGTTGAAGACGTCCAACTCAAGTAAGGCTTCCACTACAAGTAACCCGGCTGCAAGCAAGCCAGCCACAACTAATCCAGCCACTACTAACCCAGCCACAAGCGAGGCATCTGGTTCGCCAGCCTCCCCTGTGACGAAAGCGGCCCACCCCACGCGAGCCGCCGAGACGCCCAAATGAGACACGTTACACTCATCGGTCTATCGATTATTTTGGTAGTGGCTGCAGTTTCCAGCAGTCGCGCGGTAGCCGCCAATCAGGCGGTCGAGTCCGCTTCGCCAACAGCAAATTCACCAACCGCGGATCAAGGTCAGCAGGTACTTAGTGATTCAGCATGGTACGACGCGGACGCGGGCAAAATCATTCCTGTTTATGTCGCTCCCTCCAACGAGGACTCAGTCAACCGCAACAGTCGCTGGCTGCCGCGAGCCCAGCGTGTTGCCCAACGGCCCAACCAGATCCAAGGGGGCCCGGGTGCAACGGGACAGACAACGGGACTGTTCGGGACCGACTTGTCGTTGGCGAACTTACTTGGTTGGCTGCTGCTGATTGTGATTGCAGCAACGATTTTTGGGCTGATCTTCTTCGCTGTTTCGAAAACCGAATCCGACCTGACAATCGCAAAGAAAGGAAAGTCTGCTGCCCTGCTGCAAGCTTCTGACGAGCAACTCCTCGAACGAATGAAACACTTGCCGGCGGAATTGCGGCGAACCGATGTTAATCTTCGATCCGAAGCGGAGCGATTGATGGGTGAAGGACAATTCGATCAAGCGATCATCTTGCTGTTCGGCCATCAACTTCTGTTGCTCGACCGGGTCGGGATGCTGCGACTCAATCGCGGCAAAACCAATCGACGCTATGTTCGGGAAACACGTCGCGCCGACACGCAATCGGGAAAGATCCTCAAGATGACCGTACACGCCTTTGAACGCTCGTACTTTGGTCGTCATTCCATCACCGCTTCTCAGTTTGAACAGATTTGGAAAGCGAACGAAAGCCTTGAAAAATCGATCGAGCTCCGTCGCGAGGTGGCCGCATGAACCGGATCGCTTCATTCACCCTCGGCATTCTCCTGCTAACCCTTGCTGTAACCTGCGGCTGCGGTTCGTTGACCACGGACTACGGTCAGTCGCGGGGGCAGATCGGAAGGGCCAGCTTGAATGGTTTTGGGGCGTTTCGCGAGTCTTATTCGCGAGCTGGGTTTCGTGATCGCGACATCAGTCGATTGACTGACCGCGTGATGGATACCGATGTCATCGTCTGGACGCCCCAGATGCTGCTCCCGGTCGGGACCGACGCGACCAATTGGTTCAATCGCTGGCTGAGTCGTGGAGGCCGAATCTTGGTCTACGTAATTCCCGACAGCGGCAGTGAAGTGGAATATTGGAACGACGCCTCAAAACTGGCAGCCCCTCCCCAGCGTTTGGAATATCGTCGGCGGGCAGCGAGAAGCACCAATGAGCGGATGCTGTGGAGAATGAATCGGCCGAGCACGACGAACAACGGCTGGTTTCAAATCGATTCCTTGATTCAGCGTCAACCAGTCAAACAAGTCACGGGACCATGGCAAGAGGAATTTGCCCAACTCTCCGCAGAAGAATACACGTCGGTCGGGCTCGAATTTGACGTACGGACATTCGATCCCGAAGCGAATAACGCCGCTAGTTTTCCGAATGCGGTTAAAGCACCTGGGCCGACCGGCCCAGGTAAAACCCAATGGCTACCGACCATCGAAACAACGAACACCGTTACGCCAACCCAATTCAAAACGCAACTCTCGGAGGCCAACGGTAAACCACTGGTTGTTCAGATTCAGTCGAAACGGTGGGGTGATTCCCAAATCTTGGTTGTCGCGGGTGGCTCGCTGTTGACGAACTATGCATTTACCAACCCATTCAATCGAGTGCTTGCAGATCAAATCATCCAAGCCTCTCAACCAGACAATGTCACTAGGCCCCTGGCAGGTTTTCTGACCAGCGGTCGATTCGAAGTTCCAGTCAGCGTTCAAAAACCGGGTGTTCCGCAAGCTTCAGGCATGGAACTGTTGACCGTTTGGCCGCTGAGCCTCGTGACCATGCATGGCCTGATGCTGGGCGTCGTTATCTGCTTGATGCTACTGCCCATCTTTGGGCGACCAAGCCGAATTCGACGCACCAATGAAAACGAATTTGGGCACCACCTCGATGCGGTGGCAGCCCTGATGAACAAAGCGGGCGGAGAACGCTATGCTCGTATGCGAATCAGTGAGTACTTTAAACGAATGCACGGAGAAGCGAGCGGACCTTGGGTCTTACCGGAGGATTCGAAGACGACGCCCGAAGTGCCTGCCAGCAGTAACTCAAAAACCTTGACCCCGAGAAGCCTCTCCGCTTCCACGCAGGACGAAACTCCCGACCGCCCCCCCTCCAATCCATCTACTCCACCCGATGAGGCTGAGCGTTGAGCAGCGTGCCCCCCGAAAACCAGAACACTCCCAAGCAACGGCCATCCGAAGGACAACCGAGCCAAGCTGAAAAGCCTCCTATGTTTAGTCAAACGGGTGCTGGCCAAAGTGCGCCTGGTCAAAGTGCGCCTGGTCAAAGTGCGTCTGGTCAAAGTGCGTCTGGTCAAAGTGCGTCTGGCCAAGTGGGGGCGGCCCCGACCAGCGTCCGCGCCACCTCGCCGAAATTCATACCAGTCCAAAGACTTTACGAGCGAATCTCCGACGAAATCTCCAAGCTGTTTGTCGGCCAAGATGAACTCGTTCTTGGCTCGCTCACTGCATTGTTCGCCGGTGGCCATGTCTTGATTGAATCGGTCCCCGGCCTCGGTAAAACTCTTTTTGTACGAACCCTCGGCAGAGTGCTGGGTTGCGAATGTGGGCGGATCCAATTCACAGCTGACTTAATGCCCTCGGATATCACGGGGGCACCGGTTTACGACATGCAGCGGAGTGAATTTCGCTTCCGGCCCGGCCCAGTGTTTACGCAGTTCCTGTTAGCCGATGAAATCAACCGATCGCCAGCGAAGACCCATGCGGCATTGCTGGAAATCATGCAAGAGTACCGAGTCACGATTGACGGAACGAGTCATCGCATTCCCAAACCATTCTTAGTGCTGGCAACGCAAAACCCACTTGAAAGCGAGGGCACCTACAACTTGCCCGAAGCTCAACTCGACCGCTTCATGTTCAAGCTCCGAGTCGATTATCCCTCGGCCGAGCAGGAAGCAGAGATTCTGAAGATGCACAGCCGACAAGTTGATTTGAATCAACGCCTCAAGGACGAGGTGTCAACGGTGACAAACCCCGAAGAATTGATTGAAATCATGAAGCTATGCGGAACCGTGCGAGTAGAAGATTCGCTGGTCGATTACATCAATAAGATCGTACGGAATTCTCGTAGCTGGCCAGCATTTCACATCGGCGCTTCGCCTCGAGCCGGGTTGGCATTGATGCAATCCGCACGAACCCTCGCCGCCTTTAGTGGACGGGACTACGCAATTCCCGATGACGTGGTAGACATCGCACTTCCCGCACTGCGACATCGCGTCCAATTGACCGCCGAGGCCGAGATCGAGGGGCGAACAAGCGACGAAGAACTGACCGCACTAATCCAGGGTATCGAGGTGCCACGCGACTGAGTGCGTGGCAGAGGAACGCGAGTCACGTTTCACCCGACCTGCTTTCGACGATGATATCGTCGGACTACGTGAAGCAGGTCCACGACTGCTTGTGCCCGGCAGGTTGGCGAGCCAACCTCGAATCGCAACCAAACGATGATGCGATCGAATGACATCGTAAACGATCACGCAACCTTTCAACACGAAACACCCAATGCAAAACGGCTCACCACCCCGATCGATTCGGTGAGGTGAGCCGCTGTTTAAAGCATTCTTTACTTGAGAAATCAGTTCGGCAACGGCGTTCGCCTACTCGGCTCCAGAAGCTGAAGCGGCAGCCCATTTACGGGCAACGCTGACGCTTTCTTTTTGTGATCCGTGCAGCAGCGTCAGCCCTTCGGCCGCCCCCACAATATCAAACGCAGCTTCGACCTCTTGATCCGAGATAAGCTGCTTTGCTTGGTATAAACGAATCTCGGCGAGCGTCCTTAAACTTCGCGCGGTGTCGCTTGCCATGAGTGTCGCAATGCGACCTCGAACCGCTTCAGCGGTCAAGGCGGTCGGAATGTCAACGACCTTTAGTTGTCGATCGATGATTCCAAGCAAACCACTGAGCTGGTCTTCCACATACGCCCGTTCGTCCATTCGACCTGCAGCGGCAAATTTGCTCGCCTCTACCGAGTCCATCACACGCGACATTCCAACCGACTTCCCGGTGCGAACGTTGAGCAAACGACACCTCGATGAATTCTGCGTTTGAGTTCGCATTTTTTTAATTGAGACGTCAAAGTGGAACACAAAATCGAGGTTTGCGGCTCGAGCGGCTGCCAAGATTTCTTTCGAGTCTGCGACCCCCAGCGAGACGATGCCCGGTTTCCACATCGGCGGAGGCTCGGCGACGGTGCTGAGAAGCTCCTCCAATTCGCTGCTGGTCACGCTACTGATCGGTGAGCTCGGAATTCCTTGGTTACCGCCACGATTGCCATCGACTGGAACGGGTGGAGCACCGACATTGGTCAACACGTTCCCGAAATCACCACGGCGAAATCGCTCCTGGAATTTTTGGGAAGCAACTTCGGCCACGAGGCCGAGCGTTTTATCAAACGTCTCAGCAGCAGCCGGACTCAGCATCGTTCGGGTCCGCACCGGCGAACGACCTCCGATGCCCGGCCCTCGTCCACCCGGGCCGCGGCCAACACCTGGACCTCCGGGACCGCCTGGACCACGGCCTCCGCCCATTCCCATGTCATCGCCGTATCCCATCTCCTCTTCCATGCCGCCATAGTCCGCGTCGCCCATCTCCTCTTCCATGCCGCCGTAGTCCGCGTCGCCCATCTCCTCTTCCATGCCGCCACGTCCTCCGCCGAAGCCGCCGCGCCCTCCGCCAAAGCCGCCGCGTCCTCCGCCAAAGCCGCCGCGTCCTCCGCCAGCATCGCCAAACCCGCCTCCACCGGCTGGTGTCGCACCTTCGCGAATTGGATTCGGATCGTCTGTTACTTCACCGCGAACATTCATCGAGACCCCGAAGCGATATCCCCAAACGGGTCTTCGTAAAACCGGGCTCCATTTGACGGTTTGCAGCATCACGATTGCGTCGTTGTATTCGGTCGCCATGTGCCCGAACATTAATTCGAGCGCCAAGGCGTGATTCCCGGCTTGGAAAGCTTGCTCTGCTTCGCGGCGGAGGACAGGTCCACTTTGCACCGGCGCGGTCCGAGCCCGAAAAATTGGGGCCAGATCGATCCCACCAAGCGCAGATGTGAAGTTGGTCAGATAGGTCCGCATGGTATCGCTGGGGCCGGCTCCCCGCTGACCACCGCTGCGGCCATAACCGCCACCCATGCCCGATTCACCCCGGCCATAGCCACCCCCGTAGCCATCGCCCATTTCATCACCATATTCGCCTTCCATGTCGTCGCCGTACTCGCCCTCCATCTCGTCGCCGTACTCGCCCTCCATCTGTTCGCCGTAGCCCGACTCGTCCCCATACCCTGATCCGGACCCGCGGCCATACCCAGAACCTTGCGAACCGCCCTTCGCACCACCCCCGAGTGTTTCCTCAAGTCGCTGCCCCGGGCCGTTGGGTCCCTGCGCTGCTGCGGACAGGGTAAATAACGCCACCCAGGTGGCGGCCAAGGCAAGCCTCGAGCACCGGCCAAAAACAGAAAAATTCGTGTCGGAAAAAGAATTCATTCTTCGCGTTCTTTCTAAGGGTGAAGAAGCCATTTCTTGGCAAATGCATATTTCTGCAGTTTTTGCCACAGGTCAAGCACAGCAAAAGAAGGATCGGCGACTCGGAGTCAACCATCCCCTCCGGGTATGATAAACGCTAAGGGTCGCGGCGTGGATGACTTTTCTTGCGAATCAAAGGTAGGGAAATATCAGAAATCTGGTGATTTTCCACTTCTTGGGGGGGAACTTTCGCGGCACGATGGTTTCTAACGTCTGACGCTGTATTCTGTTTTCGTTTCTTTGCACCAATTTGGTTACTCATGGCAAAAGGCAGCCTCCAACCGAAGCACCGGCGAATCCGGCGGCGGCGACTGCGCGTCGAATGCTTGGGTCAACGGCGACTATTAGCTGCCATCACCGGATCGGTTTTTGAGGACGCAAATCATTCCTCGCAACGCGAAGTCGGGGAACTGAATGCACCGCAACGCCTGATTTATATTGATGCCAATGACAACGCGACCCTCGACGCCGACGAGCGATTCGTGGTCGGGGAAACGGATGGCACCTTTGAATTCGATGGCCTGACCGACGGCGATTACCTGATCCGATTGTTCAACGGCACATCGACGCAGACTCAAACAACGCCACTATCGGCTCGAATCGTTGGCACGACCATCGCCGAAACGAACGCCACGCAGGTCCTCTCAGGCGTCGCATCCCCCTTGGCGCTGACCGATCAGTCACTGGTGGTCGGCGACCCTACGAGCGGGCAAAGCGAACTGTTGCCGATCGGTAACGACGTCACCAAAATGCAGAGGCTCCCTGATGGGCGGGTGCTGGCGATCGGAACCGATACCAACGGCCCTACCGCCTGGGTAATCGACCCCGTCGACGATACCGTCACACCAATTGATTTTTCCGGCGGCTCGTCAACACCTTGGTCGGAACTGGCGATCGATGGCAACGGCCGTGGTGTTCTACTGGATGTCGCTGTCGGCCAATCGGTCGTACGAAGCGTCGACGCAACCGACCCTGAAAATGCGATCACATCCGTTGTCACCAACACGACGGTTCCCACTGATACTCAAGTTCTTACTTCGTCGACGGGCAGCCGCTCAGTCTTTGCGTGGAATAGTTCGGAAGGCGTGCAAGCATCACTGTGGAGCAATGTAAGTAGCAATTTCATCACAAGCGCACCTGTTGAGCTAAATGATTCCAGTGACCTGCTGACATTTGACGACGCTTCTGGATTGCTTGCCACACGCAACACCGATGGTGGCGTGACCGTCTATGACGTGGATGCCAACTTCGCGACACTTCACACCCTCAACAACGTGACCGGCCCAGTCGTAATTGACGGGGCCAGAGAACTACTATTGGGGATCTCACCGATCGATACGGCGTTGAAGATCATCAATTTACGTGACGGCACAACCGTTGCGGACTTTGCCCTCGACCTGTCCGCTATCGGGACTTTGTCCTCGGTCGCACTCGCCCCGGAAAAGCTATCTTCCGACAAGCAGTCCGATGTGATGGTGGTTCTGGGGACCACCGGGTTTGCGGAAATCGTTCTAGATCGCAGTACCGCTCACAAAATCACGGTCGACGACGGCGTTGCCCCTGCCCCAATCCTGTTCGGCGTCGCAATGGCCGGCAGCAACGTGACGCCCGAATATGAAGTGCTGCCAAGCTTTCAAACGAGGGAAGACAATTCGTTATGGGCTGCCGCTCCCGGTGCACTGCAGCGATCTTTCGATGCTGACGGTGATCATTACGCACTGGTTCAGCAAACCCCAGCCAGTCACGGATCGGTCACAGCAAGGCCCGATGGCTCATTTCTATACATACCGAATCCCAACTTCAACGGGATCGACACTTTCAAGGTGGCGCTGCACGACGGGCGAGACATTTCGGATGACTTCGACGTACAAATCACGGTGATCCCCGTACCAGACGCCCCCGAGGGGATTATCCTGGATCTGCCCCCAATCTCCGAATTGGTATTAGGCGGCTCGCCTGTCGGCACCATCGAAATCATCGACGCCGATGGTGGCGGCCATAACATCGTGATCGACGATCCGCGGTTCGTTGTGGAGGGTGATGACATCATCTTCGTGGGCGGCGACATCGACTTCGAGAACGAACCTGAAATCAACTTGACAATCTCGGTCACCGACTTGGAAACCGACGAGAAGATCGAGAAGATCTTCGCAGCTCAAATACGCGAAGAATCGGCAATCCTAGAAATCAACCCAGACACGGCCGAGGTGATCGAGAATCAACCCGGCGAGACCGTGGTAAGTGTTAGCGTAACCGCAGGCCAAAATTACTCACTGACACTTGACGACCCACGGTTCGAGCTAACCTCCAATCAGGTGCTAAAACTAAAAGATGGCATCGCGCTGGACTACGAAACGGAACAAACCGTCGTCGTCAACGTCACGGCGACCGGCGAAACCGATGGCCAACAACTGACCGAACCGATCACAATCTCCGTGATCGATGTTCCCGAGGCTCCCACGAGTCTCGCGTTGAGCAACCAAACCGTCCTGGAATTGCACCCCGGTGATGTTGTCGGCAAAGTTTTGGTTGATGGCCTCGACAGCAGGGCATACTACGAACTCTACGTAGACGACCCGCGTTTCGAAATCGTCGATGGAACGCTTAAACTGCTCGACAACCAAATCGTCGAACGGTCTGCACAGAGTGAAATCGAATTAACGATTACCGCCGAACTGAAGAACAACCTCGCATCAATCAGCGAGACCTTCATCATTGAGGTAAGAGAGAACGACGCGCCGTACCATAATCACGACAACCCGTACGACGTCGACCACAATGGATTGGTCACCGCTGCTGACGCCTTGGTGATCATTAATTTCTTGAACAACTTCGGCCCGGGTCCGGCCGGTCGGGGCAACTCTAATTTTTGCTACGACGTCAATGCAGATTCACTGGTAACGGCACTCGATGCCTTGCTGGTTCTCAATGAACTCGCCAGAATCGAAAGCGGCTCCGGTACGGTCGGCGGAGAAGGCGAAACAAACAAAGCAAGCGTTGGCAAGAACGGCAACTCTGCTGAAGGAGAAGCGTTAGTTCCAGAAGGCGAATTTGTTCCGCTCGATGCCTCGTCGCTCAATCCGACCACCAAGACCACCGAACGTGCTGACTTCGAGTCGTCGGAATCTTCCATGCAAACACGTGACCCGCAAACATGTGGCACGCAGAGCGAGGAATACACCCGAATCATCGACGAAAGCATCACACTGCTCTCCGACGAGTGATCGCTTTCGAATTGGACGGGTCCAAAATAGCTTCTCGCGGGAATTGCTTCCCCAACTGACTGAACTGCGACGCCCGACTCTTGTTACCGTGACTTTCAACTGGCGAGCGTAAACGCCTCAGAGTATTGCCGCAGTAACTACACGGCTGAATTCCGCGAGAGAGGCTTCCAGCAAATCATCGAGACTGGTGCCCAAAATGGACAACCTCGTGCATCGGCACCACGCCGAAGGGCAATGAGCCAAGGTAAGACCTCCGCTTCTGCCGTTCGCTGGCCTACGAAGATCCCTGCAATGGGCTCGCGTCACTGAGCCAAGAGTCGCCCCATCACCGACCGAATTCGCTTCGGCAAGGTGAATGCGTATAAAACCGTGATCGCACCAGCACTCAAAATCAGCCAGGGAAACCACTCTTGCGGTCGCCACTCACGAGTATCCGAGGCTGGCTCACCGATGGGATTGACGAGACTGCTGGCCTCTGCCTCAGTCGGGGAATAGAAGCTCGCGCTCTCGATAAAAAGACATTCAAGACCGATAATAATGGCCATTAGGCCCAAGGCGATGAAAACGGAACGCCACATAATTCAGTACCAAGACGAGAGGATCGAGACTGTTATCGACTTATCGACGAATTGACTTGGCAGTTGTGAATGATTGCTTCAGCGGCCCAAGAAACGGCACAATCGCCAAAATGCTAGGGAGACCATTCGGCACGATCGTTTTCACATGAGGCCGCCCCCGACGCGAGAATGCACCAATCCCCCATGACACAGCACCGAAAAACGGGAAAGGGAACAGGCCCGACTGAGAAGACGGAGACGCAAAACCCGCATTGAGCCATGGAAAAAACACGCCTGCAGAGCCAATCCCTCCCCGCCAGCAGATGAACAGCAAACCACCCCGAAGTGCTATTCATAAACGGCCACCTGGTTGCCCAACCTTCTTTTGATGGCCCCATGTTGGGCTCGTCTCGCCGTAAATCTTCCGTTTTGACAGTTCATTTGAAGATGCAAGCGGTTGAATCGGCGAGCGTCGGAGCGCAGAAAAGCAGGCCAGCCACACGCTTGCTAGCAATTGCGTCCAGAAGGTCGATCGACTTGACGCCGACCGCGGATTCCCTTAACTTTATTAACGCAACCGCCACCCAAGCGGAGCAAGATTAGTTTAATTAATACAACACCGCAGGCGTTTTGGTTTGAATCTCCGTACACTCGAGCTGTTTTGTACGATTGCTGACCAGCGGAGTTTTTCCAAGGCGGCCATCGCTCACGAGTTGACGCAGAGCGCCGTTAGCCAAGCCATGCAACTGCTGGAGGAATCGCTAGGTTGCAAGCTGATCGATCGCTCCAAGCGGCCGTTGGTGTTGACTCCGGCGGGGAAACAATTTGTCTCTGGAGCACGGGGAATCTTGCGGAGCTATCAGCGACTCGAGCAAGAAGTCCGCTCGACCAGCGAGCAACTAAGCGGTCGAATCACGATCGGGTCGATCGTCTCAATCGGGCTGAGCTACATGCCGGAGGCGACTGAAGCATTCTCGCGACTGCACCCCGAGGTCAAAGTGAGACCGCAGTTTGGCTCGCGAGACCGGGTGTTCGAGATGACCGCAGCTGGCGAGGTTGATTTCGGGTTAGTTAGCTTCCCAAAACGCAGCAAGGACCTGCAATTTGTTCCTTGGCAGCAGGAACCACTCAGATTGGTTTGTTCTTCCCAGCATCCACTGGCCAATGCCCGCGATGTCTCCATCAGCCATTTGATGGGCATCCAAATGATTGGGTTCGACCCACAGCTTCAATTACGACAGCACATCGATGAAGGCTTGGCCGAAGCGGGGATTCGGGTCGAGGTTTTGATGGAGTTTGACAATGCGGACTCCATGGTCCGCGCCATTCAGGCCAATCGGGGAATTGGAATTGTTCCCGAGGCAGCGGTCCGCCGGGAAACCGCGCATGGATCGCTGCAAGTGGTCGCCTGTCGAGGACTGCGGATGACTCGGCCTTTGGGCATCATATTCCGCCGCTCCGGCCGACTTTCACGAGCTTCCAGCGAATTCGGTTCGCTGCTGCTGGGGCGTCCATTAGAAGCAGAAAAGCGAACTGGCTTCGGCACCGGGAGGCCGGCCAGGGAAGAACCACCATTGGAATCCGATCACGGCACATCAGTGGTCGCCTGAACCAAGAGAACCAAGCCATTTCTCTTCGGGTCGCAAATCGAATTCGCGTCTCTGAAGGAAATGACCCGCCCGAGCAATCCGGCGGTAAGCACCGAACGAAGAGGATGATAAAGATGACACAATCGCCAGATGAACTGACCGGTGATGTGAAGACCAGCCGCATTCATTTGCCAGAGGCTCAAGGTCTGTATGATCCGGAACACGAGAAGGACGCTTGCGGTGTTGGCTTCATCGCCCACATCCAAGGTGTACCGAGTCACCAGAACATTCTTGACGCCGATACGATCCTACAGAGTATGGATCACCGAGGTGCCTGTGGTTGTGAACCCAACACGGGTGATGGTTCAGGCATCATGTGCGGGTTGCCCCACAAATTCCTCGCCAAAGTCGCCCGGAAAGACCTTGGAGTCGAGTTGCCCGAACCCGAGCAGTTCGCCGCTGGGCTGGTCTTCCTGCCACAAGACGACCAAGAGCGAGCGTTCTGCAAACAGACCATCGAGGAGCTGATCGCCCAAGAGGGCCAACAACTGATCGGCTGGCGAGATGTCCCTCAGATGACCGACCTGGCTGATGTCGGACCGACAGCACGGCAAAGTGAACCGGTGATCGAGATGCTGTTCGTCGCCGCGGGTGAAGGACTTTCCGGCGATGCTTTTGATCGCAAACTGTACATGATCCACAAACAGGCCAGCCACCGATTGCGGGGCAGCGAAACGCTCCAGCAAGCGTTGATGTTTTACATCTGCTCGCTCAGCACCAAAGTCATCATCTACAAGGGAATGCTGACCCCCGCTCAAGTCCTGCCCTATTACCCCGACCTTCGGGATGAGGATTTCGAGACCCACCTGGCGATGGTTCATAGTCGGTTCTCCACCAATACATTCCCAAGCTGGGACCGCGCACAACCGCTGCGGTTCATGAGTCACAACGGGGAAATCAACACCCTGCGAGGCAACAGCAACTGGATGCGGGCACGAGAGGGTTCGGCCCAGAGCGATATATTTGGCGATGAACTGCAAAAGCTGTTTCCGGTCGTGGAACCGCACTGCAGCGACTCTGGCACTTTCGATAACGTGCTTGAATTCATGCTGATGACGGGCCGCACGCTGCAGGAAGCGATCATGATGATGGTCCCTGAAGCATGGCAGAAACACGACACGATGGATGAGGAGAAGCGTGCGTTTTACGAGTATTTCTCTTGCCTGATGGAACCGTGGGACGGTCCGGCCTCCATCGCATTCACGGACGGAAAATACATCGGTGCCACGCTCGATCGCAACGGTTTGCGTCCTAGTCGCTATTACATCACCCACGACGATCGAGTGATCATGGCGAGCGAAGTGGGTGTCCTGCCAGTCGATCCGGCCATCGTGAAAAGCAAAGGCCGCCTGCAGCCAGGCAAGATGTTCCTGATTGATTTCGAAGCCGGGCGTCTGATTCCAGATGAGGAACTCAAGAGTGACTTCGCTCGCAAGATGCCTTACGGCAATTGGCTGAAATCACAACGAATTCGACTATCGGATCTGCACCCCGAAAGTGAACCCCACGGCTTCGACAGCCAATCGCTGCTGCCTCGGATGCAGGCCTTCGGTTACACCGCGGAAACGATGAGCTTCATGCTCCGCCCCCTTGTCGAGCAACTCCGCGACCCCGTTGGTTCGATGGGGAACGACAGCGCTATCGCGTGCTTGAGCGATAAGCCGAGGATGATCTATGACTACTTCAAGCAGTTGTTCGCTCAAGTCACCAACCCCGCGATCGATTCGATCCGGGAAGAGGTGATCATGTCGCTGGAGTGCTACATCGGGCCAGAGCAAAACCTGCTCGACGCCACCCCTGAGCACTGCCACCGATTACTCGTTGATCATCCGATCTTGACCAACGAAGAAATCGCGGCGCTCGAACACATTGATCACAAAGGTTGGCACAGTCGAGTCATCGACATCACCTTCGATCGCAAAGAGGGCAAGGCTGGCGTTCTGAAAACGCTCGACCGAATCGCGGCCGAAGCCGAAGCGGCGACCGATGAGGGAATTCAATTGATCGTCCTTAGCGACCGGGCCATTTGCCACGACCGGGTGCCGGTCAGTGCACTGCTAGCCGTTGGATCAGTCCATCACCACTTGGTTAAGCAAGCGAAGCGAACGCGAATCGGATTAGCTGTCGAAACGGGTGAGGCAAGGGAAGTTCACCATCACTGCCTGCTCATTGGTTACGGTGCCGATGCCATTAACCCCTACTTGGCCTTTGAGGCCCTCTGGCAGTCTCGTCGTGATGGATTGATGGATCCTTCGATGGACGATGACAAAGTGGTAGCGGCCTACCGAAAAGGCGTCGCCAAGGGAATGCTGAAGGTGATGGCCAAAATGGGTATCAGTACCCTGCAAAGCTATAAGGGCGCACAGATATTTGAAGCGCTCGGACTGCGTGATGAAGTCATCGACAAATGCTTCGTTGGCACCGCCAGCCGGATCCAAGGCGTCTCGTTTGACGTCATTGCCGAAGAGACACTGCGGCGACATTCCCTGGGCTACCCAGAACGAAACGAAGACCGACTGCGGCAACTTCCCAACCTGGGTGAGTTTCACTGGCGAGCAGAAGGTGAAAAGCACGCATGGTCACCAGGGTCGATCTCGAACTTGCAAATCGCTGCACGCAAGAATGACGAATCGGCCTACTGGAAGTTTGCCCACACCATCAACGAGGACAATCGTTCCCGCTGCACGCTCCGCGGCCTGCTTGATTTCAAGTTTGAAAACGCAACCGCAATTCCTCTGGAAGAAGTCGAATCGACCTCCAACATCGTCAAACGATTCTGCACCGGTGCAATGAGCCTTGGCAGTATCAGCGCCGAATCCCATGAGACGCTGGCCATCGCCATGAATCGTTTGGGCGGCAAGAGCAACACCGGAGAGGGCGGCGAAGATCCGATTCGCTTCCAACCCCTCGAAAATGGCGATTCCAAACGCTCCGCGATCAAGCAGGTTGCCTCAGGAAGATTCGGGGTAACGATCGAATATTTAACCAATGCCGACGAAATCCAAATCAAGATTTCGCAAGGTGCAAAACCGGGTGAGGGAGGTGAGTTGCCGGGCCGAAAAGTTGATCAGAACATCGCCCGCATTCGCTACAGCACACCTGGTGTCGGCTTGATCAGCCCACCGCCCCACCACGACATTTATTCAATCGAAGATCTCGCTCAGTTGATTCATGATCTCAAAAACGCGAATCGGGCGGCCAGGATCAGCGTCAAACTGGTGAGCGAAGTCGGTGTCGGCGTGATCGCCTCGGGTGTCGCCAAGGCACATGCCGATCACATCCTGATTTCCGGTGATACCGGCGGAACGGGTGCCTCGCCGTTGACGAGCATCAAACATGCTGGCCTGCCTTGGGAACTGGGGATTGCGGAAACGCACCAAGTTCTAGTGCTGAACGATCTTCGCAGTCGTGTGGTCTTACAGACCGACGGTGGGCTGAAGACCGGTCGCGATGTGGTCATCGCTGCCTTGCTGGGTGCGGAAGAATTTGGTTTCTCCACCGCACCGCTGATCACACTCGGCTGCATCATGATGCGAAAGTGTCACTTGAATACCTGCCCGGTGGGCATCGCAACCCAAGATCCGGAGTTGCGTAAAAAGTTCACCGGCAAGCCCGAGCATGTTGTCAACTATTTGTTCATGGTGGCCGAGGAAGCACGACGGATCATGGCCAAACTCGGTTTCCGCACCATCGACGAGATGGTGGGACATTCAGAGATGCTGCACACCGATGATGCCATTGCACACTGGAAATCGGATGGATTGGATTTAACGTCCGTGCTGATGCCTGCCAATCGCTCCCACGAAAATGTCGACGTGATTTGCACGCAAACGCAGGATCACGGCTTGGAAAAATCGCTCGACGTCACTGTCCTCCTTGATGCCGCAGCCCCCGCACTTGAAAAGGGCGAAGCGGTGACGATCAAGTCCCCAATCATCAATATCAACCGAACCGTCGGCACCATTCTGAGCAACGAAGTTGCCAAACGGCACGGCCAAGCAGGATTGCCGGACGAGACAATCCGGATTGAATTGACTGGATCCGCAGGGCAAAGCCTCGGTGCATTTCTCGCTCATGGAATCACGATCGACCTCGAAGGGGACGCGAACGATTACGTTGGCAAGGGCCTAAGCGGCGGACGGCTGGTGATCTATCCGCCCCGCGAAAGCACGTTCACACCCAAAGACAACATTTTGGTAGGCAACGTTTGCTTGTATGGCGCAACCGGTGGTGAAGCGTTTTTCCGGGGCCGCGCAGCAGAACGCTTCTGCGTCCGCAACAGTGGGGCTCGAACGGTAATCGAGGGAGTCGGTGATCATGCTTGTGAGTACATGACCGGGGGTCGCGTGGTCGTCCTTGGTCCCACCGGACGCAACTTCGCGGCGGGCATGTCAGGCGGCATCGCCTACATCTGGGATCGCGAAGGCGATTTTAATTTGAACTGCAATCTTGCCTCGGTCGGCTTGGAACGAATCGAATCCTCCGAGGAGGAAGCGGAAGTCAAAGATTTGATCCGCAGACACGCGGAGTTAACCGGCAGTGATGTCGCGGCTGGCGTTCTGGAAGACTGGGAAGGATTCCTCCGCCAATGCGTGAAAGTCATGCCGACCGATTACAAACGGGTTCTGCAGCAAATGAAACAGCAAGAACAGGCTGCAACGACCTGATCGCTTGATCATTTCCGTTGCCAGTAAACAATCCATTTCCCTGCTCCAACCAATCAGTGCCATCATGGGTAAGCCAACCGGTTTCAAAGAGTTCGACCGCAAAAAAGTTCCATGGCGTCTGCCTGTCGTTCGCATCAATGATTACGACGAGATTTACACCGAACCTCGTGTGGAACATCTACGTGAACAAGGTGCGCGGTGCATGGATTGCGGCGTTCCATTCTGCATGTCATCCACCGGTTGCCCAGTCGACAATTTGATTCCTGAGTGGAACGACTTGGTCTACAACGACCGCTGGAAAGAAGCCAGCGAGCGATTGCACAAGACCAACAACTTCCCAGAGTTCACCGGCCGGACTTGCCCCGCGCCTTGCGAGGGGTCGTGCGTCCTGGGAATTACAAATCCCGCGGTAACAATTAAGAATATTGAAAATGCAATTGTTGATCGCGCCTGGTCCGAGGGATGGATCGTTCCGCGGCCACCCGCCAAACGAACCGGTAAGAAAATCGCGATCGTCGGGAGCGGCCCTGCCGGTTTAGCGGCGGCCGATCAGCTGAATCAAGTCGGGCACACCGTTACCGTTTACGAGCGTTCGAATCGCCCTGGAGGGCTGCTTCAATATGGCATCCCCAATATGAAGCTGTCCAAAGACGCCGTGCAGCGCCGCATCGACAAAATGACGGCCGAAGGAATCAACTTTGTAACCGGCGCCGACGTCGGGAACACCGTCGATCCGAAGGATTTGCAACAAGACCACGACGCTTTGCTGCTGGCTTGCGGTGCAACCAAACCTCGTGACTTACCGATTGCCAATCGCGATACGCCCGGCGTCCACTTCGCGATGGAGTTCCTCACCGCAAATACGCGGCAAGCCATCCACGGCGATTCTATCGGCGACGAGTTTATCAGCGCCGAGGGAAAGGATGTGATTGTGATTGGCGGGGGCGATACCGGAACGGACTGTATCGCGACCAGCATCCGCCACGGTTGCCGCAGCTTGGTCAATTTTGAATTGCTACCGAAGCCACCTGCCGAACGAGACGACGAGAATCCATGGCCCGAGTGGCCAAGGATCTTCCGAGTCGATTACGGTCACGAAGAATCCGAAGCCAAGTTTGGAAGAGACCCACGCCAGTACCAGATCCTCAGCAAGGAATTCTTGACCGACAACGAGGGACGCTTACGCGGGATCAAGACGGTTGAAGTCAAATGGACGAAAGACGCTGAAGGCCAATGGGCAATGTCGGAAGTCGATGGCTCGGAGCGAGAGTGGCCCGCCCAGCTGATTCTGTTGTCGATGGGTTTCTTGGGACCAGAGCAATACTTGGCCGAGGCAGTTGGGTTGGAAGTTGATCCTCGCAGTAACTTCCAGGCCGTTCACGGTAAGTTTGCCACCAACATCGAAGGCGTGTTTGCGGCAGGCGACTGTCGTCGCGGACAAAGTTTGGTTGTCTGGGCAATCAATGAAGGCAGAGGCGCAGCCCGAGCAATCGACATCTACCTTCAGGGAGCGAGCAATTTGCCCGCCCCCGGTGTCACGATGGGCACCTCCCTGGAAATGGCAGGCGCTTAGGCTAACGTGTTTTACGCACCGGTCACGCGACGGCGTGGCCGGTTGATCACCTCGATAAGCATTTGCTCAACCATCTCGATCACCGCAATCACAAGCCCGCCGGCACATTTCGGCTGGTTTGCCGTTGGCTGAGGTGGCCTCCAGACTACAGAGGTCTGGGAATTTCCTGACTTTGTCCCGGGGATGCTTCCTCCGAATCCTGCCACGGCGTGACCAGCCATTGGCCTACCCCGGTCGTCCTTTTCGTTTGGGTGGCCACCCCTCTTTGCGTTCCGCTCAAATTCTGCAGCCAACCCAACCGCAACATGTCCCAGACAATCGCGGTGGATCGCCGAGAATAAGCGAGAGAAATAGGTAATCACGCTAGGAATCCTGGCCGACGCAGTCATCAACTGCCGTCCGCACCACTTCCTGTTCGAAAACCAGTGAATCCCAAACGGCGTGAAACCGGAATTTTCTCAGCTGACATTGACAGAGCCTAAATCGGGTTCATAACGTCCCGATGATATTGACGAGATCAGGACCGATCTCGTCTCGCCCTTCGACCATGAATTGGCATACAAGGCTGGCAGGATGCTGAAGCAATACGCGATTCGAACTGGTGCCGTGGTAGCGGCATGTACTGCAACATTACTCGTTTCAACAGGATGTCGATCGATGCCGGGTGCTGGACTATTCGCCTCGCGCGGACCGTCTGCCGACGCCTTGGCTGGCAATGGGCCCACGACGACCTACCCGGTCCCGCCAAGTCACGGAGCGACGCCTGAATCGCTCGCGTCCATCGCCGGTGGCACCGCAGGATCCGCAGGATCCACCGCCGCTGAATCCGCCACCGCTCAGGTTGCTGGGATTGAGATTTCGCCTGGATACGCCTTAGCCGCGGGCGCCGACCCGGCCACCGCTGGGCCAAATATGGCCGCCGCCGAGGCCAATGGTGTTTACTCACTAAGCAACAATACCGCTGGCTCTCCGCCATCGTTTGCAGCTAGCCCCGCTCCAAACAGCATGGGCGCTCCAAACAGCATGGGCGCTCCAAACAGCATGGGCGTGCCGGCTGGCATGACTGTTCCTCCGGGAATGGGAACTCCCTCAGACGCGACCGCCGCGGTAGCTTCTGACATGCCATCTGGATACACCTTTGGCAACAAAGCTTTGACTCCCAAGACGACCCAACCTGGCATGACGACTGGTATTCCAGCGTCGTCACCGTCCCATTTCGCGCCACCCTCCGGACCGCTGACTCCTCCAAGCACCGGCGTCGCAGCATTGCCGCCGAGCGGCTACAGCCAACCTCCCAGCAGCAGTGGATTCGCACTCCCAAGCGACCCAGCAGCGATGGCTGGAATGATGCCACCAGCGACTCCACCGAACCCAGCTCCGGCAATGACCGCTGCTACCCCGGTCCCCTCGCAATACCCGACAGGCCCCAGCATCACAGTACCCGTCGGCAACGCTTCACCTGCCGACAATACAGCACCTAGCTTTGCACCCTCGTTCTCGACGGCACAAGCACCCGAATCGACCGCACCATCCACCTCCAACAGCTACATGCCCGGCAGTACCGGAACGGGAGCTGGCTATCCAACCAACGATGCGATCCCGACCACCAGTGGTTCGTTTTACCGTTGATCTTTCGGAGTCGCCACACTGCGACTGAATCGTGACGCGCGTGGTCACGATTCAGCGTGGCAAGCGACAACGATCTGACGCAACAAACACCGGTTAAGTCGACGCCAATCATCATTGACGTCGATCTCTTCTTCGGCAGTACCGAAAAACATGGTCAAACGATCGGTGACTCTGAACCGGTCAAATCAGCGAGTGCTGGATTGCCTTGTCACGTTTGAATTTGTCTCACCAACAAATTTGATGGGAATCGAAAATCGGACCTTCAACACAGGTTCGTTTGTAATCCCACTCCATCGGCCCTTCCTGGCGGACTTGGGCGACGCAAGAAAAGCAGATCCCTATTCCGCAGGCCATCGGAGTTTCCATTGAAACTTGGCAATCGATTTTGGCGGCTTCACACACCTGGGCGACTTTCTCCATCATGATTTCTGGCCCACAGGTTGCCACGCGAACAGTTTCGTCGGACGAAATCCCAGCAAGTCTTTCAGCGAGCAAATCGGGTACGAGTTTTGACTGACCTGCTGATCCATCATCGGTACAGAGCGTGACTTCGCTGACTGATTTTCGAAAATCATCGACACCGGCTAACAACCCGGCGCGGCGGGCACCATAAATGAATTCGACCCGTTTTGCCCAGCCGTTTTCGCGGGCAGGTGCACCAAACGCTTGCGTTCCGAGTGCTTCACGTCCCAGCAACAGCATTGGCGTTTGACCGATACCACCGGATGCCATGATCAAGTGGTCGCAAGGGCGATTCGAAAATCCATTTCCAAGAGGCCCCCACAATGTGACCGAGGTTCCGAGCGTAGCGGCGGCCAACGAAGTGGTGAACGTTCCTTTTCTCAAGTAGACCAAGTCGATCCACTTCGGCGTTCCCTCCGCATCGGCAACGACGTCATAAACGGCAAGTGCTCGACCGATCAGAGGCGCATCGGTTCCGGCTAACCGGACCATTACAAATTGCCCCGGCAGAACGCTGCCAGCAATCTCGCTCGCCGCGACCCGCATTAAATAAGTTTCTTCCGCGATCCGATCGTTACGCTCCAGCGGAGCATTCACTTGGTGCATCGAATCGGCGTAATGGCTTGCATGCAGTTTTGAACTCAACTTCGTTTCCGCCTCACTCGTTTACCAGGTCCTGATTGTTTCCCACGTGTGCTTTTCGGTTTGGCGGTTCGACCAGCCGAGCCTCGTTTTGGTGCTCCGCTGTTTCTCGCTGCCCCGCGTGTCGACGTCGAAGATTTTCGTTTGGCACCGCGCGACGATGTTGATGTTTTACCTGCCGAACCACGTTTTGCCGTTTTTCGTTTGGTGCCGCGTGTGGATGTGGAAGTTTTGCCGCCCGCACCTCGTGCGGAGGAAGTTCTTCGCTTAGCACCTCGCGTCGTCGTGGAATTTTTGCCAGCCGATTTCGAACGACCAGCCGATTTCGATCGAGCCGCTCGCTTTCGACCTCCCGTTGTCTTCGTCGTTACATCTTCTCGCTCTGCAGGATCTCCACCAATCACCGAACCGATCGTGGTGTCAGAACTGATACCGCCCGGACCAGGAAAAGCATCTTCCGCCGACGAGCCTCTGCGGCCCTTCGGTTTCGCTCGGCGTGCTTTGGTCGAAGCTCGCTTGGTCGAATCAGTTTTCGGCCAAGCATCTTGGGACGGGGACTGTTCGCCTGCCGCACGTTTTTTTGTACTTCGTTTTTTCGTGACGCGTTTTTTCGTGCCACCTTTTTTCGTACTGGGACGTTCATTGCGGGATGCCACGGAGGACTCTTCCTCGGTCGCAGCCCACAATTTTTCGATCTCGTTCTGCCTGACCAAACGGTGAGCTCCAGTCGGCAAATCTCCTAGCCGCAACGGCCCCACCGCGATCCGCCGCAGATGCTGTACTTTGTGGCCTAACCGCGCCAAGATTCGACGAATTTCGCGGTTCTTTCCCTCTCGCAGCACAATCTCCATCTCGGTCGAACGGCTCCGAGACTTCAATAGCTTCGCACCCTCAACACGAACATGCCCTTCCGCTAAGTAAATCCCGTGACGCATCTGTCGCAGCGTCTCCGGCTCAACCTTTCCAGCAACGGTGACTCGATAGACTTTGCGGACGCCAAACCGCGGGTGTGTTAGTCGCTGGGCCAACTCACCATCATTGGTCAACAGGATCAACCCTTCGCTGTTCAGGTCGAGGCGGCCGACTGGAAAGACACGCTCCACCGGCGGCACCAAATCGATCACACGAGGTCGCCCATGCGGGTCTCGGTTGGTAGTGACGACACCAATGGGTTTGTTCACGGCGTAGTAGACGAGTTTTCGCGGCTTCAGCAGATCACCGTCTACCCGGACCTTAGCCACCTCTGGATCGACGGTCGTCCCTAGACGCGTCACGATTTCGCCGTCCACGTCGACTCGTCCAGCTTCAATCAATTCCTCACACTGACGCCGACTCCCATAACCGGCCGACGCCAGCACACGCTGCAATCGAATCGGTCCTGAAGCATCCCCACCACGCCCCGCCGCCTTCATATTACGGCCAGATTTCGGTTTTCTCTTGGCGGAACGTTTGGTGGGCATGGGAGCTAGCAGTGTGAGGACGGCGCGATTCAGCGTTCCAACGTACCAAACCCAAGCCGTTTTGTGACGGAGGAGTCAAATGAGCCGATAAGCCCCAGCCTCTGAGCCGAACGGCATCCCGAAGACTTTCGAACACTCCCCGAAAACCGCGCCGGCCTAATCCAAATTCACTTACGGGCAACGGGAACGCCCGAGGATTGATCAAATCAGCCTCGTCCGCTGTCTGCCTCGAATGCCCCAACAAGACTGGAAGCTACCTAGTTCGAGTAGCCGCGGTTACGTTGGATTCTCGAAAGAGGCGACGCTGGGGGCGAAAATCCGGGCTACCGATCCCCCAATCCGTCTGCTCGCTCTGTGGACGTCCACTCGGTTCGCCTTTAGCGACCTAACCAAGGCATCGCGTCAGCAACAATTCGATTCCGCTCGGCTTCGGGAAGCGGTTGTTGGTAACTAGGAGGACGGGCTGACGCATCCGACGGCCCAATATCCGATTGGGGGAAGGGATCATGAACGATCGCAGACGCTTGCTGCTGGTTCATTGTGCCCTTGGGGGCGCAAAGGGGACGACTGGTGCAGCCCGCCAGCATTAGCAAACACGCCATGATCAAGGTGCAAAGCAAGCCGCATTGTTGGAGGGTTCCCGGTCGCCGCATCAGTCATTCCTTGGGTCGGTGGCAACAAGCAGTGAGAGCCATAACACGCATCAAATGCAGCCTACGAACTTTTCGGTCCTCTTACCAAGACCGTTTCCTGCACGACCACAGATCCGAATCACAAGAAGCCAGTTTCACGCGGTATCTGCATGACTCGCCCGCAACCCATAGCTCACTTACACCCCGCCCGTCTCAGATTGAATCAGGTAAATCCATACCCATGACCACGCCACCCTCAGCGACCGTTAAATCACAAGCACCAATCGCAGCCGGTAACATCACAGTCTCTCCAGCTCGCAGCAGAATCGACTCTTCTCCACTGGCGAGTGTCGCGCTACCCTGGGGAACGGTGACGATGTGAAACTTGTCGTCGCCTCCCAACCGACCTGACCCCATCGCCAACAGGTGGAGCCGGAACTTGTTGGATTTCACCACCGTCTGCCACCCTGCCTGGGTCGGTTCATAGCGACGTGGTTGAACGGGCCCTGAATCATAGTCGGCGACTTCCAAGCCCTGATCGAGATGCAAGGGTCGAGCTTTTCCCAGGGCGTCAACGCGATTCCAATCAAACAAACGAAACGTCGTGTCGCTACTTTGTTGGATCTCGGCCACCAACAAACCGGCACCAAGTGCATGCACTGTCCCAGCTGGAATGTAGATCACATCACCAGGCTCGGGATGGAACGAGTGAAGAGCTTGCTCTGCTTGGCCAGCTGCGATTGCCTCCCTCAAGCTCGCTCGATCGACCGAGGGTTGCAGGCCGGCGTAGACGAGGCTGTCTGGGTCAGCCGATACGATGTACCAAGCCTCTGTTTTACCCAGATCAGGCTGCGACATTTTCGCTCCGTACTCGTCATCCGGATGAACCTGGACCGATAACACACGATTGCAGTCCAAGTACTTCAGCAACAGCGGGAACGCAGAACCTTGAAAACCCGCTCCTAACAGCCAATCAGGATGATCGCGGATGAGTTGCTGCAAGGTCTTGCCATCCAATGGGCCACCATCGACCACGCTCTGATCTTCGCCATGGTCAACGACTTCCCAACTCTCCGCAAAATCATTTCCAGGACCAATCGGCTTTCCGAGTTGCTCGCCCAGTCGACGGCCTCCCCAAATGGTTCGCTTAAAAACAGGACGAAAACGAATTGGATAAGGTTCCATAGCAGATTTTTTGCCTGAGATGCCTAACTATCGAAGGATATCGTTGCCCCAAACGACCCTCATCGTAATGGCCAAACCCCTCTTGATCACCCCAACTTAAGCTTCACCATTCCGATCAATTGGAATGATTCACGCTCGATCAGAATGCCCCAAATACAATTAGGATCCCCCCAGGGCGATCTCGTCTTTGGCTGCTAAACTAGGGGCGGGCAAATAAATCGACTGCGGAACCGAGGTCGAGGCCCGCAATTCGGCGATCGGTCCTCAAACCCGGACCGCCTCCCTCGCCGAGAAGGGATTCGGTTCACCTGCGGCACCTGGTTCTCAACCGATCAAGGTTGGCGAATTCCTCGATTTGGAAATCTAGCAAGTGGAACGTCCCCAAGACGATTTATTCGAAAATTCCACCATGACTTTTGGCGAGCACCTTGAGGAGCTTCGTCATTCGCTGGTCAGGGCTGCGATCGCTTTAGCCGCAGGACTGGTCCTCGGTCTGCTCGTCGCTGACCGAGTCGTTTTGTTTGTCCAAACCCCGCTGCAGTCGGCCATTCAAAAGTTCAATGCCGATCGTGCCCTGTACCAACTCAATTACGACCCAGCGGACGAAGCGAATCGTGACCTTTACGAGTTTTTATCAACCAATGCTCTGGTATGGGAGATTGTCTATGAGATCCCGGACGAGTACCAAGCGTTGTCGATGGATTCGATGCAGGCGGCCCAAGTCACACCCGACTCAAACGTCGACTCATCCAATGAGGGCGAAGACGATCAGTCAGCACCTGGGGCCCCACTAGTGGTCAAACCGGTTGAGATGGCCAACCTGCTCGACTCTCTTCCTGATCCATCAGCACTTAAACCAACGATACAACTGCGGCAGAACAAGACCGGCCTCAGCTCGTTGAAAATGGAAGAACCATTCATGATCTGGGTCAAAGCGGGCCTGATCGTGGGTGCGGTATTTGCTTCGCCGCTGATCTTTTACTACCTCTGGAACTTCGTTGCTGCCGGCTTACACCGCCACGAACGAAACTACGTCTACCTGTACTTGCCCGCCAGTGTCGTCTTGTTCATCACCGGAGTGGTGCTGGCGTTTTTCCTTGTACTGCATTACGTGCTGTCGTTTCTGCTGGCTTTCAATGGCAGCATGGATGTCGCAATCGAACCTCGACTGTCGTACTACGTCAACTTTGTGTTGCTGCTCCCACTCGGCTTCGGTATCGCCTTTCAGCTACCGCTCGTGATGCTGTTTTTGCAGCGGATCGGCTTATTCGAAACACAAGCCTATATCGAGAGCTGGAAAGTTGCCGTCTTGGTCATTTTTGTGATCTCCATGATCGTGACACCAGCGGATGTCACCAGCATGATCGCGCTCGCGATACCACTGATCTTCTTGTACGTCCTCGGAATCCTCATGTGCAAATTCATCCCGAGAGGCCGAGGATTAGGAAGCGGAGCCTACGACCCGGCCTAAAACAGTCCAGGCCAGCATGACCCAGCGGCTGCCAGCACGAATCAGCGGCTGCCAGCACGACTCAGCGGCTGCGTCGGTGTGCCGCGTGCTGCGACCTGTGTGCCGTGTGTGTAAGACGGGCTGATGGCAAACACGATCACCAGCTTTAGGGAGACTGAGACGCTCAAAGACTGAGACGCTCAAAGGCTGAGGCACTCAAAGACTGAGACGCGCAAAGACGGGCCGCTTCACTCATCAATACTTGCCGCTTGAATGGCAGCAAGGAGCCGACATGGGCGACTCCTCACTCGATTGCTGACGAATTCATTCGCCAGCTTAAAACCTGATTAACAAACGGCTTTTGCTAAGCCTTCGCACCCAGCGTGCTCCGCAAGTTTGCACCGTTACCAGCCTGACCAAAGGCGGTCATGCGGGCGACACAGACATCTTTCATTGCAGCTCGGGCTGGTTTGAGATAGGCACGCGGATCGAAAGCCGATGGTTGCTCCGCGAACACCTTTCGGATCGCACCAGTGATCGCCATGCGGCAATCGGTATCCACGTTGATCTTGCGAACTCCGCTCTTGATACCACGCTGAATCTCTTCGACAGGCACACCATAGGTCTGCTTCATTTCACCACCAAACTGGTTGATGATGTCCTGCAGTTCTTGTGGCACGCTGCTGCTGCCGTGCATGACGAGGTGCGTGTTTGGAACCTTGGCGTGGATCTCTTCGATTCGCTGCATCGCCAAGACTTCACCGGTCGGCTTCTTGGTGAATTTGTACGCTCCATGACTGGTTCCGATGGCAACCGCCAACGCGTCGACGCCAGTTTCCTCGACGAACTGAGCTGCTTCTTCAGGATCGGTCAGCAGTTGATCGCGAGTGAGTTCGCCGACCGCACCGTGGCCGTCTTCCTGCTCGCCTTCGCCCGATTCGAGTGATCCCAGGCAACCTAATTCACCTTCGACACTGACGCCCTGCGAGTGGGCCGCTTTGACGACTTCGGCTGTCACGCGAACGTTGTAGTCATAGTCGGCCGGCGTCTGACCGTCTTCCATCAAAGATCCGTCCATCATCACGCTGGTGAAGCCGTTGTCGATCGCCGACTGGCAGGTATCCGGGCTATTACCGTGATCCTGGTGCATCACAACCGGAATATGTGGGTACAGTTCAACGGCTGCCAACATCAGGTGACGCAGATAGGCATCCTGAGAATAAGCGCGAGCACCGCGACTGGCTTGGATGATGACGGGCGAATCCGTCTCCTCAGCCGCTTCCATGATCGACTGGATCTGTTCCATGTTGTTGACGTTGAATGCAGCAACGCCGTAATCGTTTTCAGCAGCGTGATCAAGGACGACGCGAAGAGGCACCAGAGGCATGACGGGACCTAACAGAGGGGGTGTCTAAATAAAAGAAATTTCGGCGTCCTTGGTAGTCTCGGAGTCTCTTTCATGCAAGTGCGGACGCCTTGGATGGACAAATCGACTCCACTAAAGGCGGGTTAATGTTAGGTTTACTAACACCACTCCCTTTTGCTGCCCCAGTCCAGCCAGCTCCGACAACGCCAGCAGCCCTCCCAAGACCAAATTTCGAGAAGGCAAATAGCGGCGACACACCCCTTCGGTTCCGGCAAACCAACAGATCAGTGAAGGCGAG
>JARGNK010000011.1:0-14241 GCA_029213145.1 Rubripirellula sp.
GTTGAGAGATGTCGAGTTGAGAGATATCGAGTTGAGAGATATCGAGTTGAGAGATGTCGAGTTGAGAGATGTCGGGCGGCGTTGCAACCACTCGACTCCGCTAGCCCGCCTTACCAATCACCTTTTGCTTGGCAAGGAGTTTTCGCTGATACCTTGACTGTGCCACATCGACCACGATCAGGACCGCCAGCACAAAATAGAATGTGCTCTTGGCCATCGGCGTAACGTGATGTCCGAACAGCGAGAGTTCCGCTAAATGCCCTCCTTCGCTGACCAGCATGATGCCAACGATGAATAAGATGAACAGTCCCAGGACTTCGTACATTCGATTCTTTTTCAGAAACTCGGCGACGTGATCGGCGAGCCACATCATCATCAATCCACTTAGCACAATCGCGGTTGCCATGATTGAGATGTTTTTGGTCAATGCCATGGCGCTGAGGATCGAGTCAAATGAGAAGACCAAGTTCATGATGACGATCAAGGTGATTGCTCGACCGACTGAGCTGCTAGATTGTTTGTCCGGGGTTTGTTCAATATCGTGAATCGACAAGAGGTGATAGATCTCTTTCATCGCGGTCCAGAGGATGAATGCACCGCCACCTAGCACGATAATGCTGTGTCCAGATAGCGCCATGCTGAGGTAGTCGGATTCAAGCGTGTAAAACGCGTCTTCCAATAAGGAAATGACCTTAACCAGCACGATCAACAGTGCGATTCGGAAGCCGATCGCTAGGCCAATCCCGAGCTTGCGGACTTTTGATTGATCCTTCTCAGGGACTCGCTTGCTCTCGATGGAGATGTACAGCAGGTTGTCAAATCCGAGTACGGCTTGCAGCACGATCAGCATCCCCAGGGTGAAAATCCCCTGAACCGAGAAGAACGATTCGATTACTTCGTTTTCTTCGGTTGCCAGTTCTCCTGCGGCGGTCGCCTCGGCACCCTCGACCGCGGCGAGCAACAGAAAATCAAGAGACGTTGTCAATGAATCCAACAACTCGATCATCAGGATGGTCCGTTATGCTCGTCGATGTTGGGACCCGGGTGCGGTACCGGGCGATTAGCTCACCGTTCGTTGACGGCCCACGCGTGAATCTGCCAGATTACTACGCGTGAATCTGACAGATTATGATGTCGAGCTTTGTCCGCTGCTACCACGGTAGGCCATGTCGTAGCTGGCAATCTCCTACAATCTAGGCTCAAGTTTTTTCCGCCTGCTTACCACCGAGGTTTGACTGTGACCCATCCAATTTTTCGAGTGTTCTCCGTTTGCATCGCATTGTGTGCCTGCGCACTGATGTCACCTGCCAATTTGCAGGCCGAATTGTATGAAATTCGTGGGTACGTTCTGGGGGATAACGGAGACGAGGCGGCCGTTGATCAGTACTTGTCCAAGGCTTTAATCCCAGCACTACAACGACAGGGTATCGGGCCGGTTGGTGCATTCACCAATTCGGAGAATGACCAGACTGGCGTTAAAACGATCTTCGTGGTCATCCCTCATGACGGGCCCGAGTCGATGGGACGCAACCGCCAGAAAGTTCAATCGGACGAGCAATATCAAAAAGATGCCGAGGCGTTCTTTGCTCGTGGTAATCGCAACAGGGCCTACCAGAGAATTTCCAGCGAACTATTAGTGGCGATGGATTGCATGCCCAACGCAAAGGTTCCCGAGGGCACCATCGAAAACAAAGATCGCGTTTATGAGCTGCGGGTGTATGAAAGTGCAAACGAAAAGATCGGCAATTTGAAAGTTGAAATGTTCAATTCAGGTGAGGTGCCGATCTTTTTAGATTGTGGCATCATTCCAATCTTCATTGGACAAGCTGTGGTCGGACCTTACACGCCTAGCCTGACCTACCTGACGCTGTATGACGACGAGGAATCTCGGCTCGATGCGTGGAAAGCGTTTCGCGTCCATCCCGATTGGAAGGTGCTCAGCCAAGTGGCAAAGTACAAGGGGACCGTCAGCAAAATCCACAAATACGTGTTGGTGCCCAAGAGCTATTCACAGATGTGATGAAGTTTTGCTGTTCGAAATGAGCCTCCTCGGGAATCGCGGGGGCATCTGCGTCTGGCAGCCCCCGTCCTGGAATCGGGGGCCCAGAATCGGGAGTGTCGGGGAATTCGAATCATCCGGTTGATTAGCAGCTGGATGATTGAGTCAGTGGGGTGATTAAGTCGCCACCTAAGTGGGATGCATCGCGATTGGAAGGTATTTCTTGCCCAATCGTTAAACCTTGATCGCCGGTTTTGCTAGGCCTCTGTTGCCGTTAGGATCTTAGGCATGACACCGATGATGCGCCAGTACCATGAGGCCAAATCAGCGTGCGGTGACGCGCTGTTGTTGTTCCGCATGGGAGATTTTTACGAACTGTTTTTAGAAGACGCCAAGGTTGCAGCCGAGGTGCTCGGGTTGACGTTGACCAGTCGTGATAAGGACAGCGAAAATCCGACGGCGATGGCAGGATTTCCGCATCACCAAGTCGATGCTTATTTGCACAAGCTGATCAAAGCGGGGTACCGCGCCGCTGTTTGCGAGCAGGTTGAGGATCCGAAGACCGCCAAAGGATTGGTGCGTCGCGAGGTCACTCGGGTGGTGAGCGCCGGGACGCTGACCGACGATGGTTTGCTGGATCCGCGCGAGGCCAATTATCTGGCAGCGATTTGTTTGATTCAGGATCGCCGTGGTGGTGATAACACCGAGCCCCTTGTTGGCTTGGCCTGGGCTGAGCTTTCCAGTGGTCGTTTCGAAGCGGGGACATTTTCGTTTTCGCGGCTTGAAGACGAGTTGGCCCGAATTGGACCCGCGGAAGTCCTGTTTCGTGAAGATGATGTGCGTGTTAAGCCCGATACGACGTCGCCCTGGGCATGGACCGCGCGGCCGGCATGGACGTTCGCCGAGGATGCCGCTCGCGAGAGCCTTTGCAAACAATTCAGTGTTCACAACCTGGAAGGTTTTGGGTTTGAAGAACAGGATGCCCCGGCAATCCGCGCTGCGGCAGCCGTGTTGACGTATCTTCAGGAAACCCAACGCGGTGATCTGGAACATTTCCGCACTCTGGTTGCCCATCATCGCTCTGGATTTTTGCAGATTGATGCCGCGACGCGACGCAGCTTGGAAATCACCCGCACATTGCGTGGTGGGACCCGTGAAGGGTCACTTTTGAGTGTCGTTGACCGAACCTGTACGCCGATGGGATCGCGGCTATTGGCTGATTGGGTTGCAGCACCGATGATCGATTCCGTCGCGATTGAGGAGCGATTGGATGCTGTCTCTGAGTTGGTCACGGAAGCCGCCTTGAGGAGTGATCTGCGTGACAATCTGAAGCAGACTTTCGACTTGACTCGCTTGCTCGGTCGGATCGCCACTGGCCGTACGGGCCCACGTGATCTGCAGCAAGTGGCCCGCACATTGACGCGTCTGCCGAAGCTGAAGTCGCCTCTGCAAGATTGCCAGCCCGCGCGGTTGCAATTCGTCGAAGCTCATTTGCATTTGTGTCCTGAGCTGCGTGATGAATTGGAAGCGGCGTTGGCAGATGAATGCCCTCTCTCGGCGTCCGACGGAGACTTCATTCGTAGCGGTTTCGATTCGGAACTGGACACGCTGCGAGAGTTGGCGCGTGGCGGTAAGCAGTGGATTGCCGCCTACCAAAAAAAGCAGATGGACGAGACCGGGATCGCGAATCTCAAGGTCGGTTATAACAAGGTTTTCGGATATTACTTGGAAGTTACCAACGCTCATCGTGATCGTGTGCCGGACTTTTTTATTCGCAAGCAGACTCTCAAAAACTGCGAGCGATTCATCACTCCGGAGCTAAAGGAATACGAAGAGAAAGTCCTGGCAGCCGATGAGAAGGCGTCGTCACGCGAACAGTTTTTGTTTCAGTGTTTGCGGGAACGCACTCGTAAACAATTGTCGACCCTGCAAGAAGTCGCCGTCGCCATTGCGGAACTTGACGCCTTGGCGTCGCTGGCGGAGATCGCATCTCACCGCGGTTGGGTGCGGCCGAAGTTGGTCGATGAGTCTGTGTTGAAAATTGATGCGGGACGGCATCCCGTGTTGGATGTTACCCTTCCGCAAGGGGAATTTGTCCCCAACGATGCGGTGATGTCACCTGAAGCCGGCATGATCTTGCTGATCACCGGTCCCAATATGGCTGGTAAAAGTACTTACATCCGCCAAGTTGCATTGATCACCATTCTGGCCCAGGCGGGATCGTTTGTGCCGGCTGAATTTGTCGAAATTGGGATCGCTGATCGAATCTTCGCTCGTGTTGGTGCAAGCGATGAACTCAGTCGTGGTCAAAGTACCTTCATGGTCGAAATGGTGGAGACGGCCAGAATCCTGAATACGGCAACCTCACGCAGTCTGGTGATCTTGGATGAGATTGGTCGAGGGACTAGCACCTACGATGGATTGTCGCTCGCTTGGGCCATCACTGAACATCTGCACGAACAGATCGGATGTCGCACGTTATTTGCGACGCACTACCACGAACTGACGCAGCTCGAGGAATCACTGCCACAAGTCGCCAATTGGAACGTGGCGGTGAAAGAATGGAACGACGAGGTTGTGTTCCTGCACCGCATCATCCGAGGTGGAGCTGACAAGAGTTACGGGATTCATGTAGCCCGACTGGCTGGCATTCCAGCGGCTGTCAACGAACGAGCCAAGGATGTGTTGTCTCAGTTGGAAGCCGATCATCGTGATGCGTTTGATCGTCCAACCATTCAAACGCCGGGATCCAGTTCAGGGTCCGGGCAGTATCAGCTCACCCTGTTCGGGTTCGCAGACCATCCTCTGTTGGAGGATGTTCAGAAATTAGATCTCGATGGAATGACGCCGATCGAAGCGATGCAGTTTCTGCAGCAAGCCCAGCAGAAGCTCACTGAGAAAGCTGAAAAGCGGTGATTGGGAATCACCAGACGTGGGAAGTGGTCACTAATTCGCGATAAGCCTTTTCGAGCTTCGCTCGCATCTCGTTTGCCAATGGAGCATTCTGTTTGGCAAGGTTTTCACTTTCATCAATGTCCATCGTGACGTCATAGATCTCTAAGTCTGTTAGTTTGGCGTCGCGAACAGAGGGGAGCAGTTCTCTGGTGATGTTGGTGAGTTTCTTAACGTTGCTCAGTTGTGCAAGGACTTTGTAGTTGCCGTCTCGCATCGCCACTCGATGTTTGTTGAGTGAATTAAAATAGGCCCACAGCAGCGGCTTTTCTCGCCGGATTGGCTCGCCTTGCAGTGCTGGCAGCATGTTTGTGCCGTCCAGCGTTACCTCGGGCAGGTCAGTCTTGGCCAGATGACAACAGGTTGGCAGAAAATCGAGCGACGAAACCGGGGTGTCGATCGTCTGTCCTGGTTCAATTTGTCCCTTCCAATTGGCGATCCCTACGACGCGGAATCCTGCGTCCGTGGTATGCAGTTTCATGCCACGCAGTGGGCCGGGGGTTCCGTAGGATCGATTGGCACCGCCATAACGCTTCAGCGTTTCTGGGCCATTATCAGAAGTGAACAAGATGAGCGTGTTCTCACGCCGATTCATTCGATCTAAGCCGTCAACCAATCGCCCGACTGCGGCATCGACGTTGGCGACGTTGGCAAAGTAATGTGCTTGGTCTTCGTTCTTTGCAACCGCGCGATATTGGTCGACTAGAGCCGTTGGCGAGGCAACTGGTTCGTGAGGCTCGTGAAATGGAACATACAAGAAAAATGGCTGATTCGCATCGGTGTCCCGGAGCCAGTTCAAGACTTCATCGACCGCAATCTGGCAACTGAATGATTCGATTTCCCCGACCGGTTTGCCATTCCGAACAAAGTTGCGTGGGTATCGATGCGAGGGTGCCGCGTTGTTTTGCGTGGCCAACCAGTGGTCAAATCCAAATGCCCCTGGTTGAGGCTGACGGTCGTTGTTGAATTCACTATTGCAGTGCCATTTTCCCGCCATGCAGGTTTGATAGCCAGCTTCACTCAGCAGTTGAGGAATCGTAATCTCGGAGGCCCGCATGTGAACCTGTTCCCTGCGGTTGGCGGCAGGTTTGCGTGCTTCGGGAATCCAATCGTAAACACCGGCACGATTTGGACTGCGGCCCGTCAGCAGGCCGACCCGCGACGGCGAGCATACTGGCGCAGCCGAATAACAGTTGGTAAACCGAATTCCCTCGGCGGCCAATTGGTCGAGGTGAGGTGTTTTGATATGGGGGTGACCGTAACAGTGGAGGTCTCCGTACCCCAGGTCGTCACACAGGATGACGACGATATTGGGCCGATCGTCGGCCCAGCAGGACATCGCAGCAAAAAGGCAGGAGTAAGCAAAGAGCAGGAAACGAGGCATCGGCAATTTCTCCTGGCGGGCTGTTCGTGGGGCAAACAAACTGCCCGTCATCTTAACCAGCGAGATCGATCAGTGTGCAGGCAACGGTGTTAGGGAACGCAATCGGCTGTGACTGTGGCAAACGAAGTGCCTGTCTGAAATGGTCTTCGCGTCTGAAATGGTCTTCGCGCAAAGTTTGGTGACTTGTTGAAACAAAGCCGCCAATGTAAGAGTAAGATAAGCAGCCATCCAAATCCTTTTGTTTGAAAGCGTCGAATCTGAACAACATCGTAGAATTATCGAGTGTTACGAAGAGTTACAAGGAAGTTGCTGCGCTTTCGGGTGTCTCGTTACGGGTGGAGCCTGGTGTGACTGGATTGCTGGGGCCGAACGGTTCTGGCAAAAGCACGCTGATCAAGTCATTGCTGGGCTTGGTTCGAACACAGCAAGGAAGCGGCTCTGTGCTGGGAATGGAGTGGCCGCAGCGAGTCCGTGAGATTCGCGATCAGGTTGGCTACTTGCCCGAGGATGATTGCTACATCGCTGGGCTTAACGGGATTGAATCGGTGGCCTTTATGGCCCATCTAGCCGGTTTGCCGGGGACCGAGGGGTTGAGGCGAGCTCACGAGATCTGTGACTTTTGCGACATCGGAGAAGAACGCTATCGTCCGGTCGAATCGTACTCGACGGGGATGCGGCAGAAGCTCAAATTCGCGCAGGCTTTGGTCCACGATCCCCCTTTCTTGATTCTGGACGAACCAACGACCGGCTTGGATCCCGATCAGCGCGAAGCGATGTTGCGTCGGATTCGGACGCTCTATCGGACCCACGGAAAATCGATTCTGTTGTCGACTCATATTCTCCCAGACGTTCGCTCGGTGTGTGATCAGGTGATCATGCTCGTCGGTGGCGAGGTGCGAATCATCGATACTCTGGAGAACTTGAGCCGACCTGCTGAACCAACGGTTCACATTGCAATTTATGGTGATTCAGCACCTCTGGCTGGGCGGCTTCGCGAGGACGGGTTCTCGGTTACCGAGGATTCTGATGGTTCGCTTCGAATCGCTGGGATCGATACGGATCAAATCCCAGGGCTTTGGCAGAAAGCGGCTGAAACGGGGGCCTGCGTGCGTCGGCTGACACCCGCCATGAACTCGCTGGACGAAATTTTCTTTCATGCCGCCTCCGAAACGGAGCTGCGCTGATGCCGGTTCATGATCTCGGGTATCGAAACTGGGAGGGCAGTCGGACGGCTCGTATCCTGCGACCAATGTTTGTCGCACGGAGTGGGGTGTCGCTGGTCTGGCGGCGGCGTTGGTTGCGGACGATGTTGATGCTGGCATGGTTGCCGATCATTGTGCCAGCGTTTGGGATCTTTGCTTTCGAGTATTCGGCGACCGAGCCCGAAATGCGTCAGGTTGTAGTTCAGGTTTTAAGTGGACCTTTCCAACGCCCCGATTTGGCACAGCAGGCGATCAGTGATCCCGCTGAGGTTCGCCATGAAGTCTGGACGATGTTGATCTTGACGTTCTTTCGTTATCCGCAATTGAGTGCGATGGTGCTGTTGGTAGGTCTGATCGCGCCGATGTTGGTCTCCTATGACCTGCGCAGCAAGGCTTACTTGTTGTATTTTTCTCGACCGCTATCGCCAACCGAGTACATCCTAGGTAAGGCGGCTGTGGTTTGGTTCTTTTTGGGAATGATTGTGACCATTCCTGCATTGCTGCTCTATGTCATTGGGATTTTGCTGTCCCCTGACCTGTCGGTCATCGGAGAAACATGGGACATCCCGCTCCGGATACTGGGGGCTTCGGTCGTGCTATTGGTCCCGACGACTGCGGTAGCGATGTGCTATTCGTCTTCGACAAGTGAAAGCCGCTACGCCTCTTTCGCTTGGTTTGCGACTTGGATTTTGGGTTTTGTCGCCTACCAGTTTTTGACGTTCATGAATGTTCGACGTCCGCCGAGACGCCGCCGCGGCGGACCTGATTGGCAAGACCTGGATATCGATTTTGATCGTTACCGCCTGTTATCGCCGTACCACACGTTGGGAAAAGTTGAATCGTGGGTCTTTGGTTTGGATCCAACCGAGGGCAGCGTGTGGCCGGCAATCTGTCTGCTGTTAATCATTACCGTTGTGGGTTTCTGGATCGTGCGACGACGGATCATCGCGAGGTTGAGTGTCTAAAGCGATGATTCGATTAAATCATGTTTCAAAATTGTACGGCGAAGTCATCGGAGTCAATGATTTGACGATCGATTTGCCTGGCGGTGCGTTTGGAGTGGTCGGCCCCAACGGATCTGGTAAGACGACGCTAATTAACTTGATGACGGGGCAACTGCGGCCAACACTCGGGCAGGTGGAGGTTTTCGGTAGTGATCCGTGGCGGCACCGTCGATTGCTTGGTCGAATTGGACTTTGTCCCGCAACCGATGTCTTGTACCCCAATGTCACGGCGCGTCAGTGGGTGACTTACCAGGTCAGACTGCATGGCATCGAACACCGTCAGTGTCGTGAATTGGCGCTCGAAAGTTTGGAATTGGTTGGGATGACGGCCAACATGGATCGCCCCATGGGGACCTACTCATTGGGGATGAGGCAGCGAACTAAAATCGCGCAAGCGATCGCGCATCGGCCCGATCTGTTGATCTTGGATGAACCTTACAACGGATTGGACCCGGTCGGACGTTACCAGATGACAGAATTGTTGAAGACTTGGGCCACCGACGGGAAGAGCTTGTTGTTTGCCAGTCATGTGTTGCATGAAATTGAAGCAATCACTTCTTCGTTTTTGTTAATCTTTGGCGGGCGTCTGTTGGCCTCCGGAACGGCTAGTGAGATCGAGCAAATTCTTGCTGATACTCCCCAGGAGGTTTCGTTGTTTGGCGCAGATGCCCCAGCTCTGATCCATCGCTTGGCCGATCAGCCCTGGGTTGAATCATTGCAATTGTTGGACAATCGAAAAGAACTGCGAGTTTCGCTGCGTGATCCAGTCGCACTCTATTCTCGATTAGCAGAATGGGTCAACGAGGATGGATTGCGAATCGAAAGGTTCCAAACAGCGGATGGGAATTTGACGGCGGTTTTTGAATCGTTGTTACGTCATCATCGAGGGGAAACATAATGAACCCAATGTTGACGTTGGATGTGGTCAAGTTTGAGTTGGCCCGATCAATGACGTTTGGCCGAACCGCCATCTGGTTCGTTTTGGTGCTATTTCCAGTCATCCTGATCTCTGTCTTAAGACTCAACGATGTTCCGCTCGATCCGGTCGAGCCATGGGGCATTATGCTCTATTTTTTGGTCCCCGAAGTGATCAGTTTGTTGGGCTTGTTGTTGTGGGCGACGCCGGCGATCAGCACCGAAATCGAAGGACAAACTTGGATCTATCTAGCGATGCGGCAAAGTGGGCGAACCTACGTTTTGTTGGGTAAGTACATCACCGCGGTGTTATGGACGCTCTCCGCGGCAATCCTATCGACCACTTGTTGCATTGCCGTCATGGGGTCGGCTGGGGGCCTGCGGCTGTGGGCCGTCATGTCTGCGTTGTCGGTGCTCTCCTGCTTTGCCCACGCATCTCTTTATGTATTGATCGGATCGATCTTCTTTCGACGCACGATGGTGACCGCCGTCTTTTACACAGTCGCCATCGAATACGGTCTCTCGTTTGTGCCGGCCGTTGCAAATAAGTTGACTATCAACTATCGATTGCGGGGACTGCTGTCCAACTGGATGGATTGGGAAGAAGCGCGGAGCAATGCCGAGAACGTATTTGGTAGCGAACCCAGTTCGGTCCATCTCGTCGTGTTGGCCATCATGACGATCGTGCTGTTGGGAGCCGCGATCATCCGCATCGGGCGGGGAGAGTTTCCTACCCAGCAAGAAGGTTAGCCTCTGGCCTATTCGATCCTGCCAGGGAGCCCAATCTGCGTGGGAGCCCAATCTGCGTGGGAGCCCAATCTGCGTGGGAGACAGTGAAGCAGGGGGAAGGCGGCGTCTGAACGGGTTGAGAGAACCGCCTCGATCTCGTTTTCCAGGTCGCTGTCGCCATCTGATTCGCGGAGCCAAACGCTCAGGATGCAGCGGGCGATCAGCCCGTTGGGGCAATCCGAAATCCATCTTCCGGTGAGTGCATCAAGCGAGTGCACCTGTGTCCGAGCCATCAATCGAATTCGGTGATGGTCAGTGCCCACACCGACGTCAAGCTTTACAGCTTTGGCACAGGACGCTTGGGTGGCTTCTTCAGCATCCGAGCTTGATCGTCCTGGGGCGGAGCTGGGTTGTTGTTATTGTTGTTGCCCGGATTGCCTCGTGGCGTCGGTGTCAGGTCGGTGAACTCTTCTTTCCAAGTCCATCCAATCGGTGTTTCAAGCTCTCGTTGGGCCAGCAAAGCCCAAGGTGTCCCCTTGTGATCTTCGACAACGCTTTGCAATAGATCGCGAGCCCGGTTTGCTTCAGTTTTCCACTTGCTGCCCACAGAAATATCATCGCTCGGGTCCAGTATCCAAGTATTGTTCTTTTCTTCCTTGAATTTCATCCCTCGTTTCGCCTTGGCGAGCATTGCGTTGTAGGTCTCGGTGCGTACTTTTTGGGCCAGCACGCGGCCCATCGCTAGGTCGAAACCTGCTTTCCATCGTGGGCTCTCTTCGCTGTCGCGGGCCTCAATGCCGGGCGAAAGCGTTTGGGCCATACGAGCCAATGTGGGTTCCAGTTTGGCTGCTGCTTGCTGAGCAGTGGTCAGGTCACCGACGAGTTGTGGTTCTGCACGCCGAACGAATCGTGTCTGAGGCCGCGTGATTCCGGTTGCTGGTTTCATTTGGGCTGCCGTTACCAATGCTTGCCTTAGGGGGCTTGCCTTGACCATCGAAACGTAGTCTTGGGGCGACAGATAATCGGGGCGGTACCTCGACATCGCGATCGGATCGAAGAAGTAGCTGAGGTTCGATGCATACTCATCAATCTCACCTCGCCTCACACGCCGATTAACATTCCGGTTTGGGTGAACCGTGAAGTAGATACCACCGGTCTCATAACACAAGCGTGTCAGAGCGTAGGGGCCAAATCCGCTATCGATAACGGGTTCCTCTTGAAAGTCACCAGTGAAACCAACCTGGACGCGTTCGGGCAAGAATGTCTCTGGGCCCTGGTCAACCTGTGCCCACTGAGGTGATTGGTCAAATTTCGGATCGGGGTCAACGTACTTGACGAGTGTATGTTCGCGGCCGAACGGTGCGGGGACACCGACCACGTAGACCGGAATGCCCCATTTGCGGCAGGTCGTGATGGATGATTCGAGCATGTTCGCATCGTCACCTCGCTCATCCGTTACCACGACGAACAACACGTTGCGTTGTGGGCCTTGGCTACCCCGGCTGCGTCGCAGCGACTTGTACTCTTCTGCTGCTGAATTGACGGCATTGAACACCATCTCTTCGCCGGTTCCATCGACATCAATGTTGTTGACGATTGATTTAATGTCCGCCAGGTTGTCAGTGGGGTCGGTTGTATACAGTGTCACACCGCTGCCAAAGCCGATGACAGAGGTCAATAAGGGGGCATCGTTGTTCGTCTTCTTAAAGCCTTCGGCACCGCTTTCTTCTGCAATGCCAAGCTCTGTGTAGATGCGATCGAAGCGATCTCGGATTTCCTGACGCTGACGGTTAAGCGAACCACTTTGATCGAACAGCCAGACGACGAGTGTTGGACGCTCTTCGAGCGATTGCAGGATTTCGAAGGTGATTCGATCAACGGCTCCATTGGCACCCTCGGCTCCTTCACCAACCTTACCTTTTTGGTCGATTAATTTGTCGAGCGGTGCGACCGCTTGTTGAAATACTTGGTTGACCATGACCTGACCAAGATCTGTCGGCTCCAATTCAACCGGGTTGGGGATCTCAGCGATTTCCGCAAAGGTCTCCGCGGACGCTTCGGCCATCGACATGTCGGACATGCTGTTGGCACCCACCTCTGTCTGAGGCACTTCGCTGTAAGTAACCTCGTCGATCATCTCGATCTTTTCTTGCGAATAATCGGGTGGCGATACAATCACCACGGCCTCTTCATCGAAGGGGGGACGCAACGGCACCAGTGCCAGCGTCAGGATGATGATCAGGTGAACCAGCATCGACCCGATCAACGCCGTTGCTTCTTGATTCTCAAGCAACGATTCCTCTTCAAGTTCTTCCTCGTTCCAGGCATCCACATCTCGCTGTTCATCCGCGTTTTCCGGCGTCGGCTGAGATGTTGGATCAGAGTCTGGGCGTGATGGGGTCAGAACGCTGGACATAGACAAAACCCTGTCGAGAAGTCCACTCTTTGAAGCGGATTAGGTATCTGGGAGGCACTGCTTCCCGCCACTATTGTCGTCATTGGCGAGCAAACTTTCAACTTCCCTTCCCTACTACAACGAATAGAAGCCCAATCTGTACCCCAATGTCGTCTTTTTGATGAAGATTAAAAAAGAGGGTGGTTTGATTTTTGTCCCATAGGGGGGGGTGGATGCGATGGGGTCACGGCTTGCTGCCGGGCCGCGACGATCGGTTCAGCGATTCAGTTGATTTTTAGGCCTTTTAGGCTCTTGGGGAACTGCTGCACCGTTCTATGGTCTCGGAATTTGGACGTCCATAGATGGTATTTCTTTGTCACCCGAAAGCAGTTTTGAATGAAAAAAGGACATTTCGGCTGTGATTAGGGTCGGTAGGCAGCAGAAAATTCGACCAGGGCATGTGAAGTAATTTGCCTCGATCTCTCCGCGGACTGGCAATGTCGATCTCCGCGGACTGGCAATGTCGATCTCCGCGGAATGGTCGAGTCGCTTGGATCTTGCGAGCCGTCCAGTCCAATGTGGGGTTGGTGCGATGCCAGGTGCGTGCTGCCCGACGTAATTCCTAGGGAACCGTGCAATCACATTCCTCGGGAACCGTGCAATCAAAGTGCCGTGATACTCTTTTTGATCCGTATCCCCGGTTCAATCGTTAAAGATTGCCAGATTGTCTCAATCTCTGTCCCCGGCGTAGTCGAATCAATAAGAACAGATACGCGGTGCAGGATACCGCGGTGTTTGGACACCATGATGACTAGTGATGGCTGGATCGAGAATCATGCACGAATTGCACAACGCCTTATTTCAATCATCCGACGTTGATTGGCGAACCGAAATGCGTTCATCCCGAATCTTCGGGAAGTTGGTGATCGCGACGGTTGCTTTCTTTCTGCTCAGCAATGCGGCGGAAGCACAAATTCGTGTCAAAACGCCGGATCGCGATGTCTATCAACCTCCGCTCGTGCCTGCACGATCTGCCCGGCCAGTGGCTGAATCCGAGGTTTCTCTGCAACCTGCTCCCGGGATCGCAGACTACTTGCGAGGTCAGCATTCGGAGATCGCTGAATTGGTCCGCACATCGGAACCCGAACCCGAACATGTGGATCGATTCTTGCCGCCAGTGAAGTCGCCTGAGGATCATCGGTTTGCTGATAAAGCGAAACGCTTGCGTTTGATGGAGGTTACGGTTGAGACCAAAACGGGCAGTTCCACCAGCACGCAGAAATCGAACGACGTCAAGCGTGTCAGCCAACGGCGCCATCTTAGTCGCCCGGTCTCGCAAGGAAACACGGCGAGGTCAAGTGCTCAAGAATCGATGCAGGGCTACGAAGGAGCATCCCAAGGACTACAGCGTGTGCAGCATGAGGAAGTCATCTTGGTGCAACCAACCGTGCCAAAACTGGTCGACAGTCCTGCAGTCACCGCAATCGAACCAGCAGTTCGTCTCCGGTCGCGAACGCAGGTTTTGCATCATGATTCACAGCACGATGAGAAGATGATCGGTACCGGAGAATTAATTCAGCTCGGGGAAGTCGAGATGCACTCGCTTGACTGCGATGGTTGCTCCACTTGCCCCGGCGATTGTGACTCACTGGGTTGTGACT
>JARGNK010000011.1:14341-40719 GCA_029213145.1 Rubripirellula sp.
TGTGACTCACTGGGGTGCCCAACATCGCCGTGGTATCGACGTTGGAGCAACTCGGGGTTGAGCTTTCGACGCGATCGTTGGTTTGGCAACGCAGAGCTTCTGCTGTTGTGGCGGCGAGGCGATTTGCCTCCACCGCTGGTCACTACTGGGCCCGACGATGATCCGAATACGGCCGGTGAACTCGGTCAACCAGGTACGGAAGTCTTGTTTCCCAGTAGTTCACTTCATCGAGACATGTCTGTAGGAGGCAGGGTCACGTTGGGAACTTGGCTTGATGGTCGGCAGTATCGCAGTCTTGTCCTTCGAGGTTGGCTGGCCGGTGAGGAGACCGCCAGTTTCAACGCAGATCAGACGACAGTACCAGTCATCACCCGTCCTTTCTTTAACGTGACCGATGGTATTACGCCAACTCAAGATACGCAGACGATTGCGTTTCCTGCCCGAGCTGAGGGATCGATCGGAGTTCGCGCTTCAAGTGAGGTTTATGGTGCTGACGTTTCAGTCAGGCAGTTTATGTATGGAAAGTACGGAGCGACCGTTGATTTTCTGTATGGCTACCAGTTCATGCGGCTTGATGAGAATTTGCACATCTCGAGTGACTCAGTCTCATTGGATGCTGATGTTGCACCTGTCGGTTCGACATTCGCCATTGATGACAACTTTGATATCGAAAATGAGTTTCATGGAGCTCAGTTTGGTTTGGCAAGCCGTTACCGCGAACGCTGCTGGTCATTCAATGCATTAGCAAAAGTCGCTTTTGGGTCTTTGGCGAGACGATCGACACTGACCGGTTCTACCTTCGCTACGAATGGACCATCTGAGTCGACGGCCCCCGAAGGTCTGCTCGTCCAGGACACGAATTCTGGAACATTCACAGATCACACATTTGGCTGGATTCCGGAGATAGACCTATCAATCGGGTGGCAGCGATGGCCATGCTGGGAAGCTACTTTCGGCTATAACATCATTGCGATGACCGACGCGGTTCGCGCGTCCGGCTTGATCGATCCAGAACTGGCGGTGAATCTTGCTGATCCGATTACCGGGCAAGCGTCTCCAAGGTTGGAAACTCGAGACAGCACTTTCTATCTGCAGGGAATTCACTTCGGTATGCAGTACGTGTATTAGTTAGTCGTCTTGGATCTAAGTCCTCGGCGGTCGGTAGTGGCGTCGTCACTTGAGAATATCAGCAGGATGTCCCGGTTCGCATGCTCCACGCTCGATGCCAACATCGAGCTTGATCGATGGCTCTCCACTGATCGAGGCGATTCACTCTGTGGTGTGAATCAGCATCGTGGGGCCACGGTGGGAAAGGGTTTTCAATGACGAATATTATTCGGATTGAAAATTCACGCGACCCAAGATTGGCCGTGTATCGTCAAATGCGAGCGAATCCTGCCGACGTTTCCGGTTCTGGTTGCTTTGTCGTAGAGGGGCGTTGGTGCGTGCAGCGACTTGCCCAAAGCCAACACGAGATTCTCAGCTTGTTAGTGGAGCGGGGCCGGGAAGCGATAGCCAGTGAATGTGTTCAAGGGCAGACCCCTATTTACTCGTTGCCTGGCGACCAAGTCCGGGATTTGGTTGGCTTTGACTTCCATCGTGGAATGATCGCTTGTGGTGCGAGGCCAACCATCCAGGCATTTGATCAACTTCGGTTAGGTACTGATCGTCCGAACTTAGCTCTCGCTGTCTTAGGCGTCGATCAGACTGAGAACTTGGGCAGCATGATGCGTTCGGCGGCAGCTTTGGGTGTCCGAGATGTTTTGATTGGCCCGAGGACTGCGGACCCCTTTGCCCGAAGAACTGTACGGGTCAGCATGGCCGCTGTCTTGCATCAAACGCTTTATTCGCTCGATGATCCGGCCGATCAACTAAAATCGCTTGTTGATGAGCAAGGCTACCGAACTGTCGTCACTACGCTTGGTCATGCTGTTCCACTCAACCAATTCGCCCCGGATGATCGCCCGATGATTTTGGTGGTGGGCAACGAGGCCGAAGGCGTCTCAGCCGAGGTCGAACGTGCCGCCACCGATCGCGTTACGATTCCGATGAAGCTGGGCACCGACAGCTTGAATGTCGCCGTTGCAACGGCGATCTTTTTGTATCAGTTAGCGAGCGGTGTCAGAAACTAACCAGTTTCTTTCAAGCGGGGCGGGTTTCTTTGAATCGGCCCGTTTTCTTCAACCGGGATCGCATCCATGCCATCCCACCAGTCAGAAGTCATCTGCCGGTTATCAAGCAATCGCTTGATCAGGCAGACAGAGGTAGCTTACAGAGCTTCGCTTCCTTCCAGCATCGAGATCTCAGCACCATCGAGGAAGCTGACCAGCGATTTGGCTCGGTATGGCTGTTGCAGTTTGCGGACGGCTTTGCTTTCGATCTGGCGAACCCGTTCTCGAGTGACTTGGAAAATTCGTCCGACTTCTTCGAGGGTGTAGGTGTATCCATCAGCAAGGCCGTATCGAAGGCGTAGAATCTCTCGCTCGCGGTAGTTCAGGGTTTCCATTGCTGAATCAATCTGAGCCTTGAGGGCTTCGCGATTGGTTTCCATTAGTGGATCGTCATCACGATAGTCCTCGAGGAACTCACCAAAAACGCTGTCCTCGTGATCACCGATTGGCTGGTCGAGCGACAGTGGCTGGCGGCTCATTTTCAAGATGACACGGGTGTCTTCAAGTGACAATCCGCTTCGCATGCAAACCTCCTCGGCGGTTGGTTCGCGACCAATTTCCTGTACCAAATCGCGAGTGATCTGACGAATCTTGTTCATGGTGTCAATCATGTGAACTGGGACTCGAATGGTTCGGCTCTGATCTGCGATGGCCCGTGTGATCGCTTGGCGAATCCACCAGGTAGCGTAGGTGCTGAATTTGTATCCGCGAGCGTGCTCGAATTTGTCCACAGCTCGCATCAAACCCGTGTTCCCTTCTTGAATGAGGTCCAAGAAAGAGAGGCCGCGGTTGCGGTACTTTTTCGCGATGGAGACGACCAGGCGAAGGTTGCCGGCTGACAAGACACGCTTGGCCGCATCGTAGTCATCTCGCAGCGAATCGCATCTTTTGATGCGTCGCTCAAGTGTTTTGGGTGTTTCGAACGTCAGTCGCATGAGGTATCGGAGTTCGCTCTTCAATTCTTCCTCGGTCGGCATGCCAGGCAGATTGAAGCTTTCAGGATCTGCGAGCAAGCCGCGAATCTCAACCATGCGCTTCGAGGCACGTCGCAACTTTTCGAACAATGGTTGTAATTTGCCAGTCCGAAGATTCATTTCCTCGACCAATCGAACGGCTTTGTTCCGACGGATCACCAAGTTCTTCCACGCAGCGCGACGTTGACGCATTGGCAATTTTTTGTTGATCGCCGACAGATAGTCGCCTCGGTTTTGCTCCAGGAGGTGTTGCAGTGTTCGCACATTGGGCACGATTCGCAGCATGATCGCCTTCTTCTCTGCCGCATTGGTCACGCTGACTTCGATGGTGCGATCCAATCGCAACTGCTTGTCGCGAACCTGTTCGAGCAGTTTGAGGGCACCTTGCAGCAAAAAATCGGTCGCCAGCATCGAGTGGCGGTAGTGATCGCGAGTTCGTTCGATCTGCTTCGCAGCAGAGACTTCCTGGTCGCGTGTCAGCAATGGAATTTGACCCATTTGCATCAGGTACATTCGGACAGGGTCTTCGGTCGGATCAGTACTGGCATCATCACGGCGTCGCGATCGCTCGTCTTCAATCACGCCTTCGTCATCGACCGAATCAGCAAAGTCTTGCCCCATGACTCGGGTTCTTCGGGAGATTGATTCCTCGGCGTCGAAGGCGTCGTCCTGCAAGCTTCGCTGGCTAATTTTCTTTTCCATCTGCATCTCCTCGGATTCCGGTTCATTGCGATCGGTTCAGTTCGGGTGGAATAAAGCAGTCGCGGTGCCAAACCCAATTCGGGAGATGTGCGTTTTGCTGTTAAGTTGTTTTGTGGTATGGACTTGCGTCAAATCCTGGGGCTGTGGTTGAGTTGGTGGAGATGTGTTTTCACCACGAAGGGTGTTGATCTAAAACCACATCTGTCGTTCCGAGGAATCGTCGGCCTCGCCGCTTAATTCGGTGAGGTTGTGAGTGAGGGGAATCGAGATCAGTCAATTCCGGTGCTCTACACGTTGGAGGCCCGCCAATTTAGAATCAACCACGCCCCGTGGTCGTTTGCGACCGCCTTGCGATTCCCAGTGCGGGTTCATCCAGCGCTGGGGTGCGCTTCTACGGTGGATGGTTCCAGGGTGTGTCTAAATTCGTGCCAGAATCTCGATGTCTGATTGGTCATTATGGAAGCGTCTCCCCCGCCACCTTTGCCCAACGAAGATCAGTTCGCATGGTCGGCTGAATTGAGTCTTGAGGAACCCAAGCAGGTTGCTGCCGACTTAGCGCAAATCTGGGAATCCGGAAGCCCGCCCGAGTTACTCAACTCGCTGCAGCGACAGTTGATCGATCAGGCGGATGTCATCTATGACATGGCCGCCGCGATTCACCATCTCAGATTATTCCTGCAAGCGAGTTCGCAACCGGCAACGGTGTTGGAGCAGTTTCATCGCGACGCCGGCGCAGTGCCATTACTCCTAAAGCTTTTTGCGACCAGTCCAACACTGGCTCGTTGGCTAATTGATGATCCTGATCAGTTTGAGCAACTTTGTGCTGATCATCAGCCGGCACCAACCCGTCAACAACTCGTCCAGAAAATTTTGGCGGGGCTAGAAAATGTTGATCAAATCGTCGAAGCGGCTTCGGTGATCAGTCAGTATTACTCTCGCGAGCTCATTCGCATCGCATGCGACGAATTTGTTCGCGGTCTTGCACCCGAGCAGGTTGGTCGGCAACTTGCGAATGTCGCTGATGCGATTTTGGAAGGGGCATTGCAGTTTGTCATTCGCCGCTTGGCGGATCGACGCGGTATGCCACAGCGGCCGGATGGAACGACACCTGAGTTGACCGTATTGGGGTTGGGGGCTCTAGGCGGTCAGGAGATGAGCTATTCATCTTCGTTACAGCTCATTTTCGTTTACGATTCGATTGACAGTAACAACGTTTGGCATCGCGATTTTTATCAGTCAGTGGTCAGTGATGTTGTCGATTTGTTAAAACGAGATCATGCTCGCCGGATTGGGTTTGATATCGATCTTCGGCAAGGGCCACGATATGAAGTGGGCGTCCACATCTGCAGTTATCGTGAAGCAATACGGATTTACGAGACGGCTGGTCGCTCGTGGCAGCGATTGAGTTTTGTTAAAGCGCGTGTGGTTGCTGGTTCCAAAAATCTGGGGCAAGCGTTGTTGGAACGTTTGCAACCATGGATTTACCCGCGTTTCTTAACGCGGGCTGATCTGGCTGAAATCGGCATGTTGCAGCATAAGCTTGAGAAGCGGGCTGAGCAGTCAGGCTCGGAGGAAGACGTCGCAAGGTCGGAAGGGGGTAGAGACGACCTAGAGTTGACCGTTCAGTTTTTACAGCTTTTGCATGGTGGTGAGCTGTCAAGTGTGAGGTGTGGCAACACCTACGATGCGATCGTTGCTTTGGAGCGAGCTGGATGTGTGACTAACCAGGAGGCCGCTTTGCTGTTGGAAAACTACGCCCGACTCTGTCGATTGCAGCATCAGCTAACGGTTGTGTTGGACCGAAATGGCAGTTTGCTGCCCAAGGAAGAACGCACTCGAAAGCGAATTGCGTGGCAGTTGGGAGTCCGTTCCCAAGAGCACCGTGGTGGAGATCTGAAGCGATTTGAGATATTGCTGAGTGACACTTTCGAAAAAAATCGAAAGATGATCAATCATCTGATGCTGCAAACGATTCATCAGGATGAGGTGGCCATTGAAACCGAACTGTTGTTGGATCCGGATCCGAACGCATCGCTCGTTGAAACCACGATGCATCGCCATCGCTTGATCAATCCACAACGCGCTATGCATGATCTGCTCTCATTGAGTACCGAAAATGTTAGCTATTTGTCGCCACATCGATGCCGGCACTTTCTGTCCTCGATTGCCCCGACGCTACTCAAGCAAATCTCGCGGACGCCCGATCCGGATGCGGCTCTGGGATCGCTGGTGAAGGTCACCGATTCGCTTGGCGCTAAAGCGACACTCTGGGAGCTGCTCGGAAATAGCGAACCGACAATGGAGCTGATGGTCCGTTTGTGTGCAACGACTCCTTACCTGAGCAGCATTCTGACGAACAATCCAGGCATGATCGATGAGTTGATTGACTCGTTGATTATGAATCGGTTGCCGAGCACCGAACGATTGGATGCACACTCGATTGAAGTCTGTCGCGGTGCGGTCGATATCGAAAAAATCCTGCATAGTTTTAAAAACGGCGCCCATCTGATGATTGGTGTCCGCGATATGCTTGGCAAGGAGTCCTTAGAAGCGACGCATAGAGCAATTGGTGACACCGCTGAGGCTTGCCTCCGTCGCGTGATCGATCGCAAGCATGATGAACTAGCCGAACGATTTGGTGATCCGGTCGATGAACGGGGAGAGGTAGCGGAATTGGTCACACTGGCCGTGGGAAAGTTTGGTGGACGTGAACCAAATTATCACAGCGATCTTGATGCTGTCTTTCTGTATTCAGCAGAGGGCCAAACGCAGCGACGAGTTGGCGGCCATCGAGCGACACTCAGTAACGAACAGTTTTTTAATCAACTGACACAGCAGGTCGTGACCAGTATCAATGATCCTAGTCACGGGGGCAGACTGTATGAATTGGATTCACGTCTCCGTGATTCGGGCGAAGATGGTGTGTGGGCGACCACTGTCGACGGCTTCTTAGGTCGCTTTAGGCAGAACTTGGCGCCGTTGTGGCAACGAATGGCGTTGTGCAAGGCTCGCGCGGTGTCTGGCTCACGCAGGCTTCGTACCCGAGTCGATGGGGAGGTTGCTCAAGTCTTAGTTGAAACAACTTGGCGGGCCGCAATGGTGAACGAAATTCGCTCGCTCCGCGAAAGGATGGAGAAGACGGCGCGGGCCGAGAATTTGAAACGTGGTGCCGGCGGAACAATCGATGTGGAATTCGCCGCTCAAGCTTTGACCTTGCGTTTCGCGTCGCAAGATCCACGCATTATTCATACAGGCACCACTGCCTCGCTGCAGGCTTTGAGAGACGCCGATTGCATTCCCGAGCAGGATGCCGCGACCTTGATCACCGGGTATCGCACATTGCGGCGTATCGAAGCGAACCTCCGGCTCATGAATACCGCCGCTCGACATGAGTTGCCGGAAGATCCTGATTCGATGAGCAACTTGGCGTTTTTGATGAATGAGCAAGATCCGGCGATGATCGTTACTCAGTGTCAACAGGCTCGCAAGAATATTCGCTCGGCTTACAATCGAGTGTTGGATGGCCTGAGTTGAATGTCTGATCAATCAGATTTGTTTCAGTGAATGTCGTTACGGCTTTGAAATGCAAATACCCTCCCCTACGGTGGTGCGATGATGTTTAGGAGTCTCTTGGTGTGCGTTTGCACTTGCATTGCCTTTGCTCTGATTTCGACCGCGAACGCTGCCGATCCTTTGCCAAACATTGTGTTTGTGATGGTCGATGATATGGGGTACGGCGATCCCGGTTGCTACAATCCCAATTCGAAAATTCCGACGCCAAATATCGATTCATTGGCAGAGTCCGGGATGCGATTCACAGACGCACACGCGCCGGGTCCACTGTGTCATATGTCGCGTTACGGATTGTTGACCGGGCGTTACCCATTTCGGACCGACGTACGTCGCTGGCCAAAGCATGCTTTGCTTGAACCGGGCCAGGTCACGATTGCTTCGCTACTGAAAGGCCAAGGTTATCGAACCGCGATGGTTGGGAAGTGGCATCTTGGCTTTAACGAAAACGGATACGATCAGCCATTGCCGGGTGGACCCGTCGATGTTGGCTTCGATTCTTATTTCGGGATCCGTGCCTCGACGGATATTCCGCCTTATTTCTACATCGCAGGTAATCGAGCGGTGGCCGCGCCGACTGATAAAATCGACGATCGCAACAGCGAAGGCTGGACAAGAATTCAAGGTGAATTTTGGCGAGCAGGTGGAATCGCGCCCGGCTTGGAACTGAAAGATGTGTTGCCGCGTTTCACTGATGAAGCTGTCGACGTGATCAGCACTCACGCGAAGTCTGATCGCAACGAACCGCTGTTTTTGTATCTAGCCTACCCTGCCCCTCACACGCCTTGGCTACCCTCATCTGAGTTTCAGGGTAAAAGTGGTGCCGATATGTATGGTGACTTTGCGATGATGGTTGATGCGATGATCGGAAAGGTTCTCAACGCACTTGCCGAAAATCAGATGACTCAAGAAACGCTGGTGATTTTTACCTCGGATAATGGTCCTGTTTGGTACGAACAGGATGTCGAACGGTTTGGGCATGATAGTTCGGGCGGGCTTCGTGGTATGAAAGCTGATGCATGGGAGTGTGGTCATCGAATGCCGTTTATTGCGAAATGGCCAGGGCACGTTCCAGCCAATGCCGTCAGTGGGCAATTGCTCTGCTTCACCGATATGCTGGCGACATTTGCAGCGATCACGGACGCTGAGCTATCGCCAAAAGCTGGACCTGACAGCGTGAATCAGTTGCCGGCATTTTTGGGCGAGGCCAATGCTCCGCTGCGATCAACACTCGCGATGCGATCGGGCGGTGGAATGATGACTGTACGGCAAGGATCCTGGAAGTTGATCGAGGGACTAGGGTCAGGTGGTTTCTCCAATCCGAAACGGGTCAAGCCAGGTCCCAATGATCCCCAGGGTCAGTTGTACAACTTGGCAGACGATGTTGGCGAAACGAATAACCTGTACGATCAAAAACCTGAACTCGTCAAAGAGCTAAAAGCTGAATTGAGTCGAATTCAAGATAAGTGAACGAATTCGAGTAGTCGGTTGAAGCGTTCATGTGAGGTTGAGTGGATTCGATCGTTAGTGCCTCACATAGTGTCGCGGGCGAGTTTGGTTCGTGCTCGCTAGTCATCATCTCGCAGTCTCGGGTCGACCGGGCGTAACGACATTGGTAGTCGATATCGGACCCAACCTGGAAAGATCATCCGTGTAATCGTCGGTTGCCCAATCGATGCTTTGACCTTCTGGCTGTACATCATTCCATCTTCTTTCACGTGGTGAAGGTGACTCCAGGGGATGAAGAGAGGTGGATGGCCCAAGCGAAAAGGGGGAGCGATCGAGATGAGCAAGCCTTCATCGCCGATCCCGAATTTCAAACAAGAGTAATAGTTGACCGGACCGATGCGCCCAGTTCTTAGTGCAGCTGTTTCGCCGGCGATTGCGTGGGTTCCCGGGTAGCGTTGCGCGAGGCGGTGCCATCCACTGATACGGGATAACAGCCAAGATAAGCTGAGCCAAACAGTGGGAATAAGAAGTAGGTAGGTAAGAGGCGGTAGATCCATCAGCGATCCGTTAGCCGTCCCCGGTCATAGCCCGAAGGACGATTGGTGGTTGCAGTCAACCACCATCTGCCGAGACGGTGGCGAGTTTGGAGGTGGTGTTCCCGCAGGTTCGGTTGAAAGAGAGGATAGAGGCCTAGCCTAGGTTTCCAGGCTCCTTAGCCTTCGACTTTGGTGAAAATCATCTTTCCGGCGTTGGTTTGAAGGGTACTGGTGACCCGTACATTCAGTTCTTGGCCGATTCGATTGCGGCCACCCTCGACAACCACCATCGTCCCATCGTCCAGGTAACCAACTCCTTGATCTGATCCCTCACCCGGTTTAATCACCTTGATTCGGAATCTTTCATCAGGCAAAAACACCGGTCGTAGTGCATTGCTAATCTCGTTTAGGTTGATCACCGGCACGCTGTGTAGCTTGGCAACCTTGTTCAGATTGAAATCACCGGTGACTACTTTTCCTTCCAAATGTTTTGCAAGCAAGACGAGTTTGAGATCAACTGTTTGCCCGGCTAATTCGGGAAGTTCACGATCAAAGATCATTAAGTCGACACTGTCATCTGCTCGCATTCGGTTCAAGACATCCAATCCACGACGTCCACGAGTGCGACGCAGCTTGTCGCCGCTGTCTGCGATGGCCTGAAGTTCCGTCAGCGCAAATCGTGGCATCACCAGTTGGTTGTCAAAGACACCCGTCGCGACCAAGTCTGCAATTCGCCCATCAATCACCACGCTGGTATCGAGCACGAGCGGCTTAAATCCTTTTACCTCACGTACGAATTCGACATAAGGGATCAGGAATCGGAAGTCATCCTTGGTCTGTAACAAGATGCTCGTACAGCTGTAACAAAACACCATCGCAAGAACGATCTGAATTAGTGGGGCGTTAAACGTTTGCTGCAACATTGGTGCTAGCGCAATTGACAAGACATAGGTCAATAGAACGCCAATTAGCACACCGAAATAGACAGAAGAGATCGTGTCGATCCGTTTCTTGGGGATATAGATATCACCTACCACGATCCCGACTGCCAGGGTCATGATGCCGACAAAGACTAGCCATGGAACCGCGGTCGAGGTGTTTGATAACGACGTGTTGATAATGACCGACACGCCGCCGGCACAAAGTAAAAAAATACAGCGAAGAATAATGAGAGCCATGGCGGGCAGCATTTTGAGCGAGAAAGGCGAGCGGGTCAAAATGACGACGCATGCCGAATTTCAACAAAATCAGTGTAGATTAGAGCGTTGCGGCTCCCCAGGGGGCCGCACGTCAAATCGCCTGCATTCACGCAATTGAGCGGTCCGAACCCGTCAATTCACCTATCTTCGGCTCTGATTTGCCCCCTCACTCGGATGGCGAAACCCTGAATCACGGTTCTTACCGCTGCTCGTGCGACGAGCCACCCGCGACGTACTTGTGCCAATTAGCGTCGATCGAGGAAGAAACTTTACCCATTGCTGATGCCAGCAATCGGAACGCCGCCAGTTCACATTTCGACGACCGCAGGTACGACATCGTCGATCTTTGGCTCGAACGATTCGGATGTCATCGCACTATCACTGAGCGTGAAAATTACGAACAGTCCGACGAAGACAAACGAAGACAAAAACACAATCACGTTGAATGGTTTGTCGAAAGCCATGTGCATGAAGAACGCCATCACGAGTCCAGCCTTGATGGTGGCGATTGCCATAACGATCGCTACGTCATATTTTCCAAAGTCAAAACTGGCCTGAGCCACGGTTACGATGGTAAGAAATACTAAAGCACCGAACACAGCCAATAGCATCGGGACTGGAAGTGGGTGGGCGAAATCGTGTCCGTCTTCGGAGTGGCCATGAGCAGACATAGCAATGAAACCAATGGGGAAAATTCGTCGAGGTAAAAAATTCCGGGATAGCGGACGCTATCGAATCAGATAAAGCAAGGGGAACAGGTAGATCCAAATCAAGTCAACCAAGTGCCAATAGAGCCCTACATAATCGACCGGACCGAAATACTGACGGTTGAAATCGTGCCTTACCGCGCGAACTAACAACCAGACGAGAACGCCGATTCCCGCAAGGATGTGGATCGCGTGGATACCCGTCATGCAGTAATAGATGCTGAAGAAAACACCCGCTTGCCGTGCGGTAAGAACTTCGTTTTCGACCTTTTCGATCGCCCCTTCGATCTCTGAATCCTCCGTCACAATGGAAGTGCCGGCCACGGAGGATTGCCGCTGTCGAGCTTCAATCTCGCTTTGGAGTCCCGAATTCGTGGCGTCGGTCGCTAAACGCTGCCGAACCGCGGATTCATCTTTGACGTCTAGATCGTTGTCGACGATTAGCAATGGATCGCCGCTCGGTCCGACCATCACCCCAGCGATTTCTTCACCGGTATCGTGGGACTCGCCATCAGCATGATCGTGTCCCTCGTCCGTCGCGGCATGGGTGTCACCTGCATGATCTTCGCCAACGTGGGACTCGGATCCACCAGACTCAAGGACCGTGCCCAGTCCAACACCAACAAAGAAGCAAAGGCAAACGACGGTTAACGGTTTCGCGATCGCTACCTGGAATTTGTTGGCGGTCACGATCGAGTAAATCAACCAAATTACAACTCCCACCAAAATTAAGGCGAATGGTGCGCAAATGTAACCGAGATAATTCGGTTGACCTGGGGGGTGCGGATTCGCGGGGTCATATACAAATAAACCCGCTGGCAGCAGACCCATCTCCCACTTGTGGGAATACTCAATTGCCTTAACACCAAGGAAAATCATTGCACAAGAGAGGGTTGCCGAAAGCATTCCGACCAGGCCCTTATTGTCTTCCACCTGAGAACAGCGAACGGCCCACGCCATCGTCAGTGAACTAAAGAGCAAGACGCCAGTGTTGATGGCACCCAATTTGGTGTTCAAAAACTGACTGCAACCCTCAAACACATCTGGCCGCAACATGCGGAAGATCGCATAAGCGCAAAACATCCCACTGAAAAACAGGATTTCCGTCACAAGGAACAGCCAAATTCCAAGCTTACCGCTGTCGAACTGCTGTTCGGGTGTGTCGAAATGGTGAGCCAAGAACGACGGATGGTCGTGATCGTGACCGTCGGCGTTATGGGCCGTTTCCGGACCGGCTTCAATCGTGGACATGGAGTCAGAGAGTGGTGAAAGGGGTGAATGTGTGCGGGTTTGTTCACGCAAACAAGCCCATCACATTACTGTGATGGGCTTTTAGATGTTAACGGGCTTAGTGATCGCTCTGGGCATGGGCTGGTTCTGTTTCCGGCTTTTCCTCGGGAGCAATTTCCCGTTCCGGGTCAACCGTGACGTAGCGTTCGTTCTCGCCATCCCACTCGATCGTCGTGAAATCGTACGGATCACCCACGATCGGAGCACGTTCGAAATTGTAGAAAGGCGGAGGACTCGTGCAATTCCACTCGAGTGTCGCTCCTCCCCATGGGTTCGCTGGCGCTCTTTTTCCACGGAATAATGAGTGGAGCAGAACAACCAATGCAACGAGCAACCCAGCTCCCAACAGGAGGGCACCGATTGTGCTCATTTGATGCAGGTAAGCAAACTCAGGATCGTAAGTCGCGTATCGACGCGGCATCCCGCGACTGCCGAGGACGAACTGTGGCAAGAAGGTCAGGTTGAATCCAAGGAAAATGATGAGCGCTGCTATGCGGCCACCCCACTCGCTATACATCTTGCCAAACATTTTTGGCCACCAGTGGAAAACGCCACCAAGGAAAGCGACAAGCGTTCCACCTACCATCACGTAGTGAAAGTGAGCGACGACGAAATACGTATCATGCAGATGCAAGTCGGTCGCTAAGGTTCCAAGGTGGAGCCCTGTCAGACCGCCGATTGTGAACAAGAAAATGAAAGCGATAGCGAAGCACATCGGCGTCGTCAGGCTGATTGAGCCTTTGTACATCGTGGCCAGCCAGTTGAACACTTTGATCGCTGACGGAACAGAAACGGTAAACGTCAACGCACTAAAGATGATGGTCGTTAGTGGACCCATCCCCGACGTGAACATGTGGTGTCCCCACACCAAGAAACCGAGCAGTGCAATCGCAATCGACGAGTAAGCGATGAACCGATACCCGAAGATCCGCTTATGGCTGTGTACGCTGATCAAATCGCTGATAATACCAAAGGCTGGCAAAATCATGATGTAAACGGCTGGGTGGCTGTAAAACCAAAAGAAGTGCTGGAAGGTAACGGGATCCCCATTGAATTCGGGATCAAAGATCCCGATGTGCATTACACGTTCGGCAATCAACAGTAAAAGGGTGATTCCCAATACGGGAGTTGCCAAAACTTGGATGATGCTCGTCGCGTAAGTGGCCCACAGGAACAATGGCATTCGGAACCAGGACATTCCAGGCGGCCTCATCGTATTGATCGTGACAATGAAGTTCAGCCCTGTGAAGATTGAACTAAAGCCTAGAATAAATGCCCCGGATGTCGCCAAAATCACAGACGAGTTGCTTGATGTGCTGTAGGGCGTGTAAAAGGTCCAACCAGTGTCTAGTTGGCTTGCACAGAGTGCCGAAATGAAGAAAATCGCCCCCGCTACCCAGAGGTAGAAGCTGCACAAATTCAGTCTAGGGAAAGCAACGTCCTTCGCACCCAACATCACGGGGACGAGGAAGTTTCCGAGTGCGGCCGGGATACTCGGAATAATAAAGAGGAAAACCATAATCGCGCCGTGAAGCGTGAAAACTTGGTTGTAGTAATCGTTTGCCTTGGGGCCTGAAAAGACTGCCCCATCGGGCTGGAACAGATGCAGGCGAATTACCATGGCCAAAAGACCGGCAACCGCAAAGGCTAAGACAACCCCGATCAAGTACATCACACCGATGCGTTTGTGATCGAGGGTGAATATCCAACTAAGAATTCCTTTGGAATTCGTCAGATAATTCTCGCTCTTTGTGGGATAACCGGGATCCCGGACCTTCCCGGAGGGAATGGAGCCAGCTGACATATTCTCTACCTCTTTATCTGGAACGCCGTCCGCGTTTCTCGATACGAATAATTTGTTTCAGTTCGTTGCTAAAAGGTCACTTTGCTTCAGTGTCCGTAGCATTTTTCCCCTCGGCAGGCTTCTCTTCGTTGGAGCTCTCGGGATCACCCGCAACAACTTCAGCCGGCGAATACTCCGACACCTCTTTCAGGAATTCGACAAGCGAATGAATGTCATCCTCCGTTAGCTGCCCCTTGTAGCTAGGCATGACCGGCTGATAGCCAGCACTGACTTTCGCCTTCGGATACAGGATCGATTCGCGTACGTAATTTTCATCGGCGACGACAACGTCTCCATCGGTGAGCGGCCGTTTATTGCCGAACACCTCTTGAAACGAGGGACCAACTCGCTTCGACCCGTCGAGGCTGTGGCACCCTGAGCACCCACGTCGCGAATAAAGCTTCCTGCCGTAATCAGCCGGATCCTCATTCTCGCCTCGCATGCTGTACTTCTTGATCCATGCGTCGAGATCTTCCTGAGTCTCGTGGACTACAACAACGGTCTGCATTTCAGAGTGGTTCAGCCCACAGTATTCCGTGCAGTACAGGTCGTAGTAGGTGTAACCGTCGGGGGTGAAATCGAGCTCATCAAAATTCCAATTCTCCTCACCAAGGTCTTTCATCTTCTTCTTAGCCGCCGCGAGTTCTTCGTCGCTAACCTTTCGGCTGGCAACGGTCGGCTCGAACCACATGTAGTTGTAGCGGCCCGGCACGATATCTTTCTTCGCTCGAAATGCCGGCACAAAGAGACTGTGGATTACGTCGGTGGAACGCATTGAAAGTTTGGTTGGCTCCTCCACCACGATGTGCAGTTCGGGATGCACCGTGCCACCGCCGTAGTCGAAACTCCAGTTCCAACTTGAAGATTGGACCTTAATATCCCTTGCACCGTCCGGTACGGTCCGATGATTGAGATAGGCCTTCGCGCCCAAGATGAACATTCCTACCAAGAAAAAAGACGGGCCGATTGACCACGCTAATTCCAGTGGTGTGTTGTGAGCCGTGTTACTCTCGGCCTTGCCACCTTTGGGTTTCCGGTACCGGACCGCGAAGTAAAAGAGTGAAAAGGCAATTGGAATGAAGAAAATGACGCAGACAATGGTGATCACCCCATACAGCCAGTCGTTCTCGGCTGCAAAGGTCGATGCAGCTTCTGGGAACCAAGCATAGTCCTCGGTTTTGTCCGCGAGCAGCGTCCAGGGCTGATTAAGGATAACAGGCATGTGCACTAACAAAGGAAAGTGATTAAGTGGTTTGATCTTCTGTCACAGGAGTCGCCGCATCGCTCAACGAGCGTTTTCTTCCCAGCCAGTAAGGAGCGAGGCAGGCAAGCATTAAACAAACGGTTGCGCCTCCGGCGAGACGCATGATCTTCCAAGCTTGTGGAACGTAGGAATTACTTGTGGGGTCGTAGCTGAAACACCATAAAACAAACTGATCCACTGGCGATCCAACCGTACCTTCTCCCGCTTCAACGAGAGCCTTACGAAGATCGCTGGGCTCAAATGCTACTGCCAGGGAGTACCGTGAGATTACGCCCTCTGGCGAAAGGAACGCGAGCATCGCCGGATGGTAATACTCCCCGCTCTTCCGGTCATACGTGTACTGAAAGCCGAGCGTGTCAGCTAGTTCTGTGATAATTGGTTGCTGCGCGGTGCAAAACTCCCAACCCTTGTCAGCCTTCGGGTGCTGCTTGAGAACTTGCTCGACGTATTTCATTTTGGTTTCGCGAGCTTTCTCTGTCGTTTCTTTCGGATCGATACTGACAGTCAGGATTTGGAAATCCTCGCCGATTTGCAGATCAAGTTCGCTCAATGATTTGGCAAGCTGGTTCAGCTGCACATTGCAGAGCATTGGACAGTCGCTGTAATTCAGCGTGATGATTGTTGGCTTCTTCCCATCGATGAAGTAGCCCGTCTTTACCCTCCTCCCGAGCGAGTCGGTAAGCGGTAAGCCCAATGCGATACGATCCCCTAAATTTTGCTCTACCGTGACATTTTCGACTTCTCTGGGAACCCCATCGTTGAGCGACACATCATTGCTCCCCTGTAAAGCGCCCTGAGCCGGCGCAGATCTCGTCTGACCAACGGCGCTCATCAGCACCATCGCCAGCATGATCGGCAACGTTCTAATCGAACGAATCAGCTCAGGTTTCGTCACTCTGTCCCTCAGGGGTCTTATTGTCTTTGTTGTCACCAACCATTAATTCGAAGGCCGCGTCGACAGGGATCACGATGTTGCCTGTTTCGGCATCAACTCGATAGGTTGCTATCTCAGCTTCTTGCTCGGCCAGGATCCGGTTCTGCCGGTTGTAGTTACTGGCATTCTGTGTATCGACTTCTTGCCACTTGACGAGGGCGAAGTACACCACTTGGACTGCCAATGCCGTGACTGCCGTCACGACAACGGAGAATACTCCCACGGCAAAGATGCGTTTGACGTCAAGATCGTCGTAGGCTGCCATCGCGTTCGTTTGTGTTTGTGTAGATGTAAAACCGGCGTTCGTGCTCTGGCACAACCGCCAACGGTCGTGTCAGGGTTAAATGTTTTCAAAGGCGAGCGATTCTTGCAGCCTTGGGTCGCGTACGGCGGCAATTTTGGTCTGATCCGCGACCCGGAGTACCAAACCGATCATCACCGCGGTCATTCCGACCACGCAAAATAGACTAGAAATCACGCCAAGGATTCCACCCATTGAGGAGCCAGCCTCGGGCATGATCACCCAGTAGAGATCAACATAATGCATGATCAGCAGGTAGACCGCCCAAAAGGTGATCAGCGGGGCGTTTCGCCGCACGTGCCGGCTCATGGTGCCCAAGAACGGCAGTGCCCAATGGAATAGGATTAAAACGATTCCAATCCATCCCCAGGCACCGAGCTGACGCTCGAAAATCCAATGTGTTTCTTCCGGAATATTGCCGTACCAGATCAGCATGTACTGGCTGAATGCGATGTAGCTCCAGAAAAATACAAAGCCGAAGATGAATTTGCCGAGATCGTGGTAATGTTCGACGGTGACTTCGTCACGCAGGGCACCCAAGCGTTGCAGGGTAAAGCTGGTGATGCAAATCGTGCAGTGAGCAGCTAACACACTGCCGGCGAAAACGTAGACGCCAAACATGGTAGAGAACCACATCGGAGCGAGGCTCATTACCCAGTCGAAGGCAGCAAAAGAGGTTGCACCGCAAAACGCCATGATCGCTGGACCACTCCAGTATTGCATGCGATCGGAGACAGCCTTTTCACCGGTTTCGTCTTGCTCGACGCTTTGCCGGAAGTACCAGATTGCCAACGCTGACCAAATTGCGAAGTAAAAGATAGCTCGCACGGTGAACCAACCCTGATTCAACCAGCGAAGCTTTTCGGTCCAAATCGCCAGGGGCAGGAAATTCTTCTCGGCGTAAGTCGGATCGTCCCAGTTGTAGAGAGTTCCGTTACCGAACAACAGCGTTGCCAATACCGGCAGGAATAAAACTCCCAGCGGGATCACCATCACCATGTACAGCTCGGCGATGCGCCGCACGACCACGCTCCAGCCGGCTCGCACCAAATGTTGAATCATTACGAAAAACAACGAGCCAAGTACGATGGTCAGGCAGAACATGAATGCAGTGAGGTAGGCGCTCATGCCAAACTTCGCACTGACGGAGCTGCCACACGCCCATCCGATAAGCAGCACTGCGACACCTCCAATGCACAACGGCATGGAGAGTGACGACAGGGATGTCGGCAGCTTAAACGCCGGATCATCGGCAATCTTTACCGCAGGGGTGTCGTGTTCAGACATCGGTGTTCGAGGATTCAGGAGATTGGATGAAATTCAAAACTTTGGTGGCGATGCCGAGGGCACGCCCGTCTCTTTACTAGTTGTCGCCAGGCTCTGCATTGGCTTGCGCGGCTTCGGCAGCAGCTTGTTCTTCGAGCTGCTTTTTGACTTCTGCTTGTTGCTTCAAGATTGCTTCCCGCTCTGCGGCAGGCACTTCGTTGATCGAAGCATTTTGGCTCTGTTGCAATGCTCGCACGTAAGCGACGATCGCCCAGCGATCACGAGTCGTGATCTGTGCCGCGTAACCTGGCATCTTCCGAATGCCGTTGCTAATCGTATTGAAGAGCTTTCCGTCTGGATAAACGTCCTGAGCTAAAGTTGGCTGGTTCAGCTTAGACGGTGGAATCCAATTGGTTGCCAAGATTTTCTGTGCCCGGCGATTGACCAGTCCATTCCCGCCGCCATTCAAACCATGGCAAACCGAGCAATAAATCCCAAAATAGGTTTGCCCCCGTTCGAGCAATTGTTTGTTCAGTGGCAGGGGGTTTTGGGTTAGCCACGGAGTGGTGTCCATCACGCTGGGTGCGGCAGCGGGAGCAGCGGATTCTGTTTCCCCGGTTGCTTCCTCTTGGACCCCCGTCTCTTCAGCTGTTTTTTCCGCCGGAGCAGATGTTTCCTCAGTATCAGCGACGGGCGGCTGCTCACCTTCTTGCTGGGGTGAGGGATCAGCGAAGCTTCTGACTAATCGTTCTGCTCGTCGAGCATCGACCTGGGTCAATGCTTCCATGTCGATCCCGGTCATGTAGTCCATATCGATCAGCATGTCACCACGAGCCACCGTGCCAGCCACATCAGGCCGCATGGCTCGTCCGTCAGCAAACAGGGTGGTTGTTTGCTGAGCATCCTTCGCAGGCGAAAAGTCCATGTCGAAGAAAACGTGGAAACGAGGCAGGCTGCTTTTCGTAAGTCGCATCTTCAAGACGACCAGAACTGGAATCACAGAAAGTCCAATGACAGCTGCCCAGGCAATGAAAAAACCTTTGGGGACTTTGGATGACGAATCGTCATCCACAACGGTCTGGATGTATTCCGTGCCGGTGTCACCGAATAATTGCCGAACCCCGGCTTCGTCGAATTGTTCGTCTTTCGCATCAATGTAGAGAAAAAAGCGGTCGTCGGTGACGCGATCAAATCGCGGATCAGTGAAGATTGGGTTGCTAAATCTCGGCAGGCCGTTCAATGCCCACATTCCAAAGAAGGCACCGAATGCGGCGAACAGAATCGTTAACTCGTAGGCTACCGGTATAAACGCCGGCAGCGAAATCATCGGTTTACCGGAGATGATGTATGGGTAGTCGATGGAGTTCATCCAGATTTGCATCGTCAGCCCGACGATGGCACCGACTGCTCCACACCCAAACACGATCCATGGCAGCACCGTTGGCTTAATGCCCAACGCTTTCTCGATGCCGTGGACTGCAAAGGGCGCAAACGCATCTGTCTTTTTGTATCCGGCGTCACGAACCCGCCGGCAAGCATTCAGCAAACTATCTACCGAAGTGTATTCGGCGACAATTCCGTGAACCTTCTTTTCGTTATTCTCTGACATCAATTTCTGATGGTTAAGGTCAGTGTTACCAGGTGTTGAGCCTGAAGTATTGTTCAGCGATCGAATTCAAATCGAATGCGTCGCGTGTTAATGATTTCCGTAACCGTGCTCTTCCAGGTGGATTTGCTTGGCGAGGGTTGATTTTGTTTCAGCCATGTTGATCACTGGCATCAGCCGGCAGAACAACAGGAACAGAGTCATGAACAAACCAAAGGAACCGATCAGCATCGACCAGTCGACCCAAGTTGGTGAGAAATAAGCCCAGGCACTTGGGACGTAATCACGTGACAGACTGGTCACCACAATCACAAATCGTTCGAACCACATGCCGATGTTCACGAAAATTGTGATGATGAAAATGATCCATGGCGTGGTGCGGAATTTTTTCACCCAGAACAATTGCGGGCTGATCACGTTGCAGGTCACCATCGTCCAGTAGGCCCACCAATAGGGTCCGAACGCACGGTTGATAAACGCGAACTTCTCCTCTTGCACTTGGCCGTACCAGGCGATGAAGAATTCCGTTCCGTAGGCGAGGCCAACCATCGAACCGGTAGCTAGGATGATCTTGCACATGTTGTCCAAGTGCCGGATCGTGATCAATTTTTCCAGTCCCAACATTTTCCGGGATGGAATCATCAGCGTTAGCACCATGGCGAAACCGCTGAAAATAGCACCCGCGACGAAGTATGGCGGGAAAATCGTCGTGTGCCAGCCGGGCACTTGCGACACCGCAAAGTCAAACGAAACGATCGTATTCACCGACAACACCAATGGTGCGGCCAGTGCAGCCAGCAAGGCGTAGGCTTTTTCGTATCGCATCCAGTGTCGCGAAGAACCGCTCCAGCCAAGAGACAGGATCCCATAGGCCATTCGACGCCACTTGTTCTTCGATCGGTCTCGGAAAGTTGCCAAGTCAGGAACCATTCCCATGTACCAAAACAGCAACGAGACGGTGCCGTAGGTGCTGACCGCAAAAACGTCCCACAGCAGGGGGCTGCGGAATTGAGGCCACATCCAGAGGTTCAAACTTGGATAGGGGGCCAGCCAGAAAGCGAGCCAGGCCCGTCCAACGTGAATCCCTGGAAACGTCCCCGCACAGGCAACGGCGAAAATGGTCATCGCCTCGGCAGCGCGGTTGATGCTGGTTCGCCACTCTTGGCGGAACAGGAACAAAATCGCACTAATCAGGGTTCCTGCGTGACCGATACCGACCCAGAACACGAAGTTCACGATAGGCCAGCCCCAGAAAATCGGCGAGCGGTTACCCCAAACGCCAACACCGGTGTAAATCAGGTACAGGATACAAATCCCGAGCCACTGCAAAAGTGCGAAGGAGACCAGGAATCCGATCACCCAACTCGTGCTTGGCTTTCGTTCGGCAACTTGACAAACCGTCTCGGTGATTTCGTGATAATCGGTTTCCCCGAGGACCAGCGGCGCGCGTTCGCCGGGTCGTTCAACGGTATTGTCCAGTCCGTTTGGAATGGCGAGTGACATAGGTCTTTAGTTCACCGAGTTTTTGTAGTCAATGATTGGTTGGGCGAGTCGATGCGGTTGTTTAGTGTGCCGCAGCCGATTCATCCTGGTGTGTGTTGTCGTCAGCATGTGAATCATCACCATGATGACCGTCATCGTGATGATCTTCAGAACCGTGGCCGCCTTCATGGTGGTGAGGTGGCTTGAGGTTGTTCAGATCATCGATCTGTTTGGCGGTCATCAAACGCTTTGGCGTATTGCGAACACGAGCGAGGTACTCAGTTCGCGGCTTGAGATTCAATTGTGTCAGCATGCCGTAGCTGCGTGGATTGTTGTGCTGTTTGTGAACCACGGAGTTTTCGTCAGCCAAGTTGCCAAACGTAATGGCGGTGGTTGGGCAAGCTGATTGACAGGCCGTGACAACGTCACCGTCTTCGATCGTGCGACCTTCTTTGCGAGCTGTGATTTTTGCACCCTCAATTCGTTGGATGCAGTAGGTGCACTTTTCCATGACCCCACGACCGCGAACGGTTACTTCGGGGTTCATTACTAAAGCTTGCAGCTTGCGATTGGCATTTTCAATCGAACTCGGGTAGGCCTTGATTCCGTAGCCGGTCCCAATGTCTTCGTTGTAGTTGAAGTAGTTGAATCGCCGAACTTTGAAGGGGCAGTTGTTGGCACAGTAGCGAGTGCCAATGCAGCGGTTGTAGGCCATTGCATTGATCCCTTCTTCTGTGTGTACCGTCGCAGCGACGGGGCAAACTTGTTCACAGGGAGCGGTTTCGCAGTGCTGGCAGGCCATCGGGGTCTGCACAACATCTGCATTTTCTTCATCACCCTGGAAGTAGCGGTCGATTCTCAGCCAGTGCATTTCACGACTGTTCATGACCTGCTCGCGGCCAACAATCGGGACGTTGTTCTCACTTTGGCAAGCAATCACACAGGCATTGCAGCCAGTGCATTTGGACAGATCGACCGCCATGCCCCACTGGGGCACTGGATTATCTTCCTTTTTGTTCTTCTCATCGATCATTCGGATCGGTTCGTGGAACGGTGATCCGTGATCGCCCACCTTCGGCACGTGAGGGCCCATTGATTCAGCGAATTCCGGCACCTTGTCCAAGAGTGCTTTCGTTCCTTCACGCACCAAGGTGAAGCTTCGGGTTTCGATTTCATCGCGTCCCAGTTCGTCAATCGCCCAGTGGTCCTGGGTTTGGGACAGTTCGTATTCTTCGAATCTTGGACGAGCTTCCACGTTGTAAGCGACAAGCATCGCGTCGTCGTGGCGAATCGGTGAGACATCCACGCCGATCGCGGGTACATCTCGGTCGGTCATTCCACCAACCATGCCGGCCCGTTTGCGACCGTATCCGATCGTGGCGGTGACGACACCAGGAGCACAACCAGGCATCTCATAAACTGGCAGTTCGACCTTCGAATCACCGATGCGCAGTGCGATTCGCAAGCCATGCTTCAAGTCGAGAGCCGCTGCGGTCGCAGGGCTCATAACTGCAGCGTTATCCCAGCAAAGCTTGGTCAGTGATTGCGGCAGTTCTTGCAGCCAGCCGTTGTTCGCGAAGCGACCGTCGTAGATCCCATCAGCGGGCTGGAACAAAACTTCAAATTGATCTTTGTTGATCGCCAGGCTTGCATCCGGCTTGGCCTTGATTGGCTCGGGCGCGTCGCCACTGATCGTCCATTCCGGCGACTTCGATGAAAGTTCGTCCGAGTAACCGTCGTGCAGCAGTTGTCGCCATTGCCGATCGCTGAGTGCCCCGTTGCCGACTGAGTCAGCGGTTCGGCGGACAATCGCGGAGCCTGCGGTTTCACTTTCGCCAAGCATGCGAGCGAGCACTTCGAGGGTGCTGCGACCGCCGAGCAATGGAAGAATCTGTGGCTGGCAGACGCCATAGTAGCCACGGTCGTTATAGACATCCCCCCAGGATTCCAGCGGATGCGACAATGGTAGCGACCACTGACAAAGGTTGCCGGTTTCGTCATCGTATTCGCCGAGATAAACCGTCATTCCCCGCTGGGAAACTTTGGCGATCGCTTCACCGACATTAATGTTGCCCGGTGCGGTAACAACAGGATTGTCACCGAGAATGAGCAACGTCTCGATTCCGCCGTCGTCGATCTTGCCCACCAAGTCGCTGAGCGAGGCAAAGTCAGCGGCGGCAGGGGCGAATGTCTGGGCTTTCCCCAACGAACCCAGTTTCTGGTTCATCCGAACGCCAGCGGCGATCATTTCAGGCCCAAGCGCGTCGCCAACCACCACAACCGCCTTTTCACCTGCTTCGGCGATGTCGTGAGCGAGCACGTCAAGGAACCGCTCGAGGCGTTCGGGTTGGTCGATTTCGTCAAACGGCGTTTCGTCGCCCGAGTGATCGTGCGACTCGCCGCCTTGAAGGGCTTCTACTCGCCGCCCAAGTTCAGCCAGGAAGGCAGGCATCTGACCAGGACGCAGGGCAAGTCTGGTATCGGCCGCCGCGCCGGTGCTGGTGTAACCACCTTCAACGACGTACAGGCGATTCATTTCCCCCTCGCTCGGATCGCGACGCTTCGCGAAGCTGCCCGCAACGCTCGGGACGGCAAGGCAATCAGCTTGCAACGCCACGATGACGTCGGCTTCCTCAAGTGCAAGCACTTGGTTGGCTGCTTGGCCAAACAATCCCGTCGTGGCTTGGTGCATGGCGTCGCCGCGGACACCGTCGTACTGACTTACCGTCGCGGCGGGGAATTTTTTCTTGAGATTGCCGATCAAACGCAGGACCGACGGTGAGTGGCTTGGCGACATCAGGACGCCCAGTGAGGCGCCGTCACCGGCCTTTGCCATCACGGCTTTTGCCTCGGCATCAAAATCGTCCCATGATGCAGGCACGGGGCGCTTGTCGGTTCGGCGAATTACGTCGCCTTGATCGAAACGGGATCGGTCCGGGTCATAGAGGCCCAGCACAGAGGCTTGAACGTACGCATCGGTTCCACTACCGGCTGGGTGGTATTTATTCGGCTCAATCTTGAGCGGACGGCCGTCCACGCAAGTCACCAGCAGGTTGTAAACCCGATCCGCAAGTTGGATGTTCGTCGCCCGACTGTAACTTTCACCCGGAACACGCCCCTCGGGACGGACAACAAACGGAGCGATGATCTCCTCCGGATACCGGCAGCCAGCGGCGCCAGCCATTGCCAACGAAGCTCCCATCAATTGAATCCAACGGCGACGCGAGACACCTTCGGGGAGTTCGGACGCGTCGACCGGGAATTCACGATGCAGATACTGATCGAACTCTTCTCGGCCACGATACTCCGAAAGGCTACGCCAATAACCGTGCTTTTCGTTGCGACTGGGTTCGGCAGGAGCCAGATCGTTGGAAGTCATATCAGGAGAATTTGCGAAGATTGAGGTGGAGATTTAAAAGGACCGGCTGGTCGCTTCTAGCGATGGCAAACGGCGCAGTTGACTTGCGGGTTAATGTGGTTTTTTTCCCGATGTTCTTTCGCGAAAGCTTCCTGTTCTTCAGGCGAATCAAAGTCCCAGTCGAGCTTGGTGACTTTATCGATTGGACGAAGGTGTTCGTCTGGGTTCCGGTGGCAATCGATACACCATGCCATGGACAGTTGCTTTGCCTGGTAGACCACCTCCATTTGATCGATACGTCCGTGGCAAGATTTGCAACTGACACCGGAGTTCACGTGGGCTGCATGATTGAAGTAGACGAACTCTGGCAGGTTGTGGACGCGTTTCCAAGCGACACCTCGGCCCGTGTTCCAACTCTCGCGGATCGGTGCCAGTTTTGGGCTTTCCGTGTGGACTGCTGTCAGGGCTGTCAAACCTTGGTCATTTGCCGGGCTGTGACAATTGATGCAGGTCGCGGTCGGCGGCACTGCTGCGTGGGCAGCGTCAAAGACCGTGTTGTGACAGTAGCGACAATCCATCTTCAGTTGCCCTGCGTGAATCGCGTGGCTGAAGGGGACTGGCTGCTCTGGCTGGTAGCCGACATTGAGCGTCTGAGGATCGGTAATCAAACCACCCATGGCACCCGCAAAGACGGCTCCTGCTGCGGCAGCAATCGCGAGAATACCAAGAAATGGATTGATCCAACGAGGGAACAAGAACCTTTGCATAATCCAATTGGCCCAAGGATTCGGTTGCGAACGAATTTTTCGCACATCAGAACGAGAAAATGAGCGGCGTTTTGCGACGCCTTCGCACAGTATGAAGCGAATCGGCACAAACTGGCAATGGCATGATCAAAGCGAGCGACATTGTGTCGCATAAAATGGCCCACAACGACCCGGTCGCGACATTGTGCCGCAGTTGGTGGCGGCGTTTCCCCGAAGTTGCCAGGATCGGCGGTTGACCACCATCACCAGGCCGTAAATTAACTGTCGGGTGCGATTTTCCGTCTTAATGCTAGCTTAAGGGGGGCTTTGGTTCCATGTGATCGTTGGCGGTGTTATCGCCACAAACGCTGCCGAGTTTGTGGCAGTTTTGGACGCTCATGCTGATTGTTTGGGTTGGCAGTGTTTGTTTCAGCTGTTCGTTCAGATTTAGCCGGCGTGCTCTGTCGACCAAACGGGCACGATTAGGGTCCATCGAGCCGTGGATTGTCGGATCGACGTGACTGCTTGGGCAGCGATTTGGTGTCGAAGGCGTTGGTTACCACCAATCGCCGTTGGTTGTGGCGGCGGTCACGGGGCAACGCATTGAATCGAGCGCGGAGGCGACCTCTTTGACGGCCCAGTCGAGGTCGTCGATTTCTAGGCGATATTCCGGCCATTTGAGGCTTGAAGGCCAAATCTGATGGGGTGCCGGCCAGCGAGTTTTCTCGGTTGCACGCTGCATCCGAGCAATCAGTCGCGGAATTCCCCGCGTCGCTTTGGCGTCGGGATTGGCATTCACGCTTGGTTCCCGCGGATCCTTACTCGGCTGAACTTCGTTTCGCTGCCTAATTGGTGATGTTGGCAGTGGTGGGACGAAAGCTGACACCCATGGATCGTTGTTTACGGGAGTAATACTGTTGTTTGCGGGAGTAATACTGTTGTTTGCGGGAGTAATACTGTTGTTTGCGGGAGTAATACTG
>JARGNK010000011.1:40819-64185 GCA_029213145.1 Rubripirellula sp.
GGGAGTAATACTGTTGTTTGCGGGAGTAATACTGTTGTTTGCGGGAGTAATACTGGGCGGATCATTTTCGGTTGCCGATCGCCCCTCGGAGTCTGGAGGTGGCGGCGAACCCAATTTTGGATCAGCCGAGCGAACGATCGCCGGAGCATGTCCAACCACCGTCATCGGTTCTGGCGGCGGTGGGCCCTCGAAGGTTTGGATATTGTGCTCAGTCTGCAGTCGACGGCAGATCTCCATCCGCGTTGATGCATCGCCACCGAGTAGTGCCAGGGATGGAGGACCTTGATTGAGATGATCGAATAATTGTTTGAGAGTCCAGCCGAAGCGAGGATCACGGTAGTGGGCGGCAACATCACAGGCCGGTTCCAGGACGAACCGTCTTGCCGTGTACCGTGGATGAGGGACGATCAGTCCGGTTCCTCCGCCAACCAGTTCACCATGCAGGACCACATCGAGATCGATTGATCTGGCATCCCATCTTTCTCGACGCTGGCGACCCAGTTCCTGTTCGGTGGCCTGTAGAAGTTCCAGTACCTGCCGTGCCGAGGCATCGGTATCGAAGACGGCGACCGCGTTCAAAAAGGGGTGCTGTCCCTCGGGGCCACCAATCGGCGGTGTTTCGAAGAGACGGCTTGTCCTGAGATCGCGGACCCAAGGATTGTCAGAGACCCGCTTCGCTGCTTCGGCGATTAACGCAGCGCGTTCACCGAGGTTGCTGCCGAAACTGATTAAGCATTGTGAGGTCACGGGTGAAAGCATTTAGGCAGTTTGCCGGGATCCACTAATGTTTGGTTCAACCACTGGGTGAAGGCGTCACAAACATCGCGACGACAGCTCAGAATTGCAAGTTGACCTTCTCGCCGCGAATGAATCAAATCCGCGGCTGCCAACTCTTTAAGGTGATGCGAAATCGTAGCTTGCGTGATCGAAAACTCAGCCACCAGCGATTTGCATGGAATCTCGTCATGGCGGGCGATTGCCGTCAGGATGGCGAACCGCTGGGGGTCCGCGATCGCCTTGGCGATTCGCTGCTGCTGACATTCGGTCAGCCCGATCTGTGTGGGTGTCATTCCTCCAATCTAGGGATTCTCGGGATCGCTTGCCAGCATCGATGTCAGAAAAAAGGCGGCCGCCAATTGGCCCCAGATCTAATTGGCCGGTACTTGAACGCTGTTGTGCGTTTGATCCGTCGCCGTGCCGTGATGCGGTGTTTTGATCGAGTGATTTCTGGTCCTTTGGCTGAACGGCGACATCCTGACCTATCTGGCCTAACCTGTTTGGCCTGAACTGGAATGCAGGCCGTTTTTGCTGATTGGTCGCGTTTTCATCGCCGCCGGCTATCCCTACGGTTCGCCTCTTTGGCTGGTTGGGATGGTCAAATGGTCGGTGTGGTCACATCGGCAGGTGCTATCGGTGCCATCCCCGTGAAGTATTCGGTTTCTTCAGCCGTCTGGAAATGGCGGCGTTTGGGCATGGCGGCGTTTGGGCATGGGATCGCCCGATTACGTTGGTTTACACGTGATCATGTTGAGTCATGCGTGAGTTGCGGTGGGGATCCAGCTGGGGACCGGTCAGCCAGCGGCTTGGATTTGCGTCAGTCGATACCCTGCCGCGACCGGATGAATCCTGGCAGAATGGGGTGATGGATATGGATGATCATGAATCGACAGAGCAGACACCCGACGAGGTTTTCATAACTGCCGTTTTGTTTGAGTGTGGCTTAGCAGTGCTCGCTCTGTTTCTGGGGTGGGTGATTGGTCCGTCCGCTCGCCAGCTGATACCGGAATTGGGTCTGGAGCAGTGGTGGCCGATCGCCAAGGGGATCTTACTTGGGTTGGCGGCTGCCTTGCCAATTTTGCTGTTCATCGAATTGATTCGGCGGATTCCGTGGGGGCCGATTCAAGAGTTGGAAGATTTGGCCAATGACGGAATGATCAAAGCACTGCTGCAGTTGCGGCCAAGCGAGCTGATCGTTGTCAGTCTCTGCGCGGGAGTCGGTGAGGAACTGCTGTTTCGCGGTTGGTTGATGTATTGGATTGCGGATTGGGCAGAGGCCCTGATCCCCGCCTTGCCATTTTATTGGGTGATGGGATTCGCGCTTGCTCTCTCCTCGCTCGTGTTCGGTGTCTTTCATCCGGTCACGAAGCTTTACATCTGCTTGGCGACTTTGATGGGCCTCTACTTCGGTGCCCTCGTGGTTTACACCGAAAACTTGCTGATTCCGATCGTGGCGCATGGAGCTTACGATGCCGCGCAATTGATTTCGACAGCTCGCGAAGAACGAAAGAAGTAGAGCCAACCGCTTGGTCAGCTGTTTGCGGTGCTCCTCGCTAGGGAATTTGCGGTGCTCCTGGCCGGGGAATTTGCATCCGCAACACGAAGATCGAATCGCAGGCTTACAGCGGCACAGGTACCGAAGGTATTGCGACTTCTGCGGCCGGCGCCGTTACTTCTTCGATTGGCGAGGGGCTGATGTCAGCGGGCAACTGCGGTTCTTGTGTCGGCTGGGGTTCTTGTGTCGGCGGGCTTGTCGGCTTCGTCGCGGAAGAGGCGTCCTCTGGTTGCCCGGGGACGGCCGGCGCTGAACGAGTCGCTTCGATTCTTGACCGACGCTCGATGAACTCCTTTAACAAACTTCTCGTCTCGCTAAAGCCCGCCGCATTGCGAATCGATGTGAGTGTGGGATTGGCGAGAACACCGTTGTAATTTCTCAGCAGCTCTCGGAGTGTTCGTGGATCGAGTCCTTGATCGATCATGTCGACAATCGTTTGCGGTGCGAGGTAGTTCTGCCAAACGTCCCCGTCGTCTCGTCGCAGCGAGAGGCTATGTTGCAAGCGGAGAGCGGCTGCGCGAAGTCGGTCTTCTAAGACGCCCACAATTGGTCGAGCTGCTTCTTGGGGAAGAGGTGTCTCAAACGACGGGTCTGGCACCGGGGATGGCGGATACGCTGCCTTGGGATACACGGCCTCGGGATACACGGCCTCGGGATACACGGCCTCGGGATACACCGGCGCAGGATAGACGGCCTCGGGATACACCGGCGCAGGATAGACAGCCTCGGGATACACCGGCGCAGGATAGACAGCCTCGGGATACACAGGCACCGGATACACCGCTTCGGGAAACACAGGTGCTCGGTAAACGGGTGCTGGATAGGCCGGTACGGCGAGCAGTGGCTGGACTGGATACGCGGGAACAGCGTAGTGACGCGGACGAGCGGCGTAGTAGTAAGGCACGCCAACCCCGTAGCGATAGTAACCGGTGTCAACAGCAGTGAATGGCGCGCGTACCCGCGTTCCCCCGCCATAGGGAAGCACATCGACTGACGCGAACGGAGCCCGAATGCGAACACCACCGCGCGGGCCGACTCGCACGACCTGAGCCTCGGCGACCACGATCCCACTCGAGCACATTACCAACAGAGACGCCAACCAACGCTGCATGACTCAAACTCCCGTTTGTGAACCGAACAGCCTCAGTGTACCACGCGAAGCCGTTGATTCGTGAAAACCCCGCCATCCAAGCACCGACGGGGCAAGTGTTAGCGGGATTTTCACGGCGGACGGGGAGTCTTCGAGGCTGATTCCCTGCTCACGTGAGTTTGGGGTTATTTCCACTCGTGCAGTAATTTGCCGTCCGCAAGATTCCACACTCGGATCGCTCCACTTTGCCCGGCAGCAATGATGTTTTCACCGTTCGGGGTCACTTGAACCGTAAACAGGAAGTCTCCGGATGCATTGAAATTTCGTAATGCCTTACCATCGGCGGAGTTGCTCAGTCGCAGATTCCCGTCAGCGCAAGTGGTCACGATTTGGTTGGATGTTTTCACGAATTCCACGGCCGTGATTTCTTTGGCAAAGCCAGAGATTGTTCGTCGTTGTTCACCCGTCATTACATTCCAGACCTTGATCGACTGGTCGGCGCTGGCGGAGGCGATGGTTTGGCCGTCATCTTGCCAATCGAGTGATAAAACGTGGTGCGTGTGACCTTCGAGTGATCGAACGAGTTCGCCAGTGGCGACATCCAGGATGCGAATCGTTTTGTCGGCAGCGGCGGAACCAAGTTGCCGGCCATCAGGTGAAAACGCGACTCCAAAGACTGTGTCGCTGTGGACTTCGCCAAAGTCTCTAACCAGCTCACCGGTCGCGACTGCAAAGATTTTTACATCACCAAATCGGCTTGGCGGTCCACTGCCCACGGCTAACGACATCCCGTTCGGATGAAAATCGAGTGCCGTGACTCGGTCGCTAATGATGGAGTCCGCTTGGGAGGTTCCAATTGTTCGTTCAAGGATCCACTTTGGTTGGCGGTGTACCAAGGTTGGTGCCGCAGAAGGACTAAGCGCGACCAGCGTTTCACCAACAAAAGTGACTTGGGTTGGAGCGTTGGCATCAACGGTCTCGAAATCGAGTACAGGTTGACCGGTTGCAGCGTGATAGGCCTGCACCGAGCCGTCTTCGTGGGCGACTAGAACTGTCGACTGATCGGGGCTGACATCGATCGCGACCACAGCATTGTCTGGGTCTGTCAGGACAGCCTCTGCGTCATTTCGCTGTCGTTCGAGTACCTGTTGCCGTCGCGATTCTTGGTCGATTTGTTTTTGGTGTGCTGGGATTGCCTTGGTCGCTCGAGCTTGTGCGTTTGTCGCGGTATCGAATGCTTGCTTGCGTTTGGCTAACTCGGATTCGCTTTTCTGTTTTGCTTCACCAGTGGTGGTGACCGCTTTCTTTTGCTCTGCTAGTTCTTTATTTGCCTTTTCGATTTCGGCTGCCGAGCTGGCGGAGAGCTTTTTCGCATTTTCGATCTGAGTCTTGGTCTCGTTCGATTTCGTTGCCGTCGCTGTCATGGCAGCTTGTCGATCAGCAAGTTGTTTTTGTGCCTGTGCTACTTTGGCATCGGCATCACTTTTCTGTTTGGTCAGTTCATCAATCTGTGCTTGGATCTTGGCGGCCTGTTGCTCTGCCGAAGTAAGTGCAGTTTTGTCGGCTTCGATTTCTTTTGCGATGGTTGCTGCTTGGGCCGTTAATTCGGTGAGCAAGTTGGCCGCTTGATCCATCGTTTTCTTTGCTTGTTCAGCATCACTGTTGGCTTTTGCAATGCGAGCTTCTGTGGTAGCGACTAACGCGACTGCATCGGTGTGTTTTTTTTCCTCAGCAGCCAGATTGGTCTTGGCTTTTTCTTGCTCTTCGGAGGCTTTTTTAAGCACTTCGTCTTCCTTGGCCAGTGCTTTCTGCAAATTTTCCGTCTGTTTCTTGAGCCTCTCGACCGTTGCTTTCTGGCGATTGGTGTCCCGCTCGATGCGGGCGAAAATTAGCTTGCTTTCTGTCTTGCCTTGCAGAGAGAGTAATTCTTTGTTGTCTGCTAGATTCCAGATTTTTGTTTTTCCATCGCTTCCGCCCGTCATCAACTTTCCTTGATCTGCAGTAACGGCGAGTGAATTGACCGCTACTCCATGTTGGATCTCAGCGGTGACCTGTTTGGAATCGAGCGAGATAAATTTGACTGGTCCAGCGGTTGTCGCAATGGCTAGAGATATTTTTTCGGTTCCCACAAATAACGCGGCACGCGCATCGGTGATGTCGGTCGCGATTCCATCAATTGGGGCGAAGGTTGACCGGTCATCCGTTAAATGAAACAGATGCACTTTGCCTTCGACATCTACCGTGGCGAGGTGCTTGTTGTCAGATGCGAGACTCATTGCAATCGTCGCAGTACCAGTATCGATGGTTGCTAGTGACTTCCCGGTTGCGGCATCCCAGGCGATCACTCGGCCCGATTGATCCCCGCTGAGCAGCAGGCTTCCGTCTGCACTCCAAGCGATCGCGACGACCGGTTCTTGGTGTCCGGAAAGAGCTTGCAGTTTTTGATTCTCCGTCAAATTCCAAATTTCGATATCACCGATAGCGTTGACAAACGCAACGGTCGGCTCTTTCTGGTTCACTGTGATTCGTTGGCTTGCCGCCCGTAGCGGTGTAGACGATGGATCGATCGCGACGAGTTCTTTCTTCCAAATTCTTACGGCTCGGTACCCGCCCGTGGCGATCCGTTGACCATAAGGCGCGGCGGCGACCGATTGAATCAGGTCATAATCGGCCACATCGCCCATCTGCAGGCTAGGATCGACCAGGCTGCCTAGTTCTTGATTGGTTTGCAGGTCGAATAATACGACTCGGTTACCGCGTCCGACGACCACAAGGCTTCCGTCAGCAGCAACGTCCATTGCGTAGACGCTGCGAATCGATTCCGGAATCGGTTGCCACTGGATCATTTCCTTCGCGGTTCCGTCCGTTCCTTTGGCTCCCTGTTGGATCCAAAGTTTCATCAGTCCGAGTTCTTCCGGCGTCAGCGGTTTGGCACCAACGGAGTTGTCCTCTGGTGGCATCAAAGGGTCTTCGGATCCGGTGGCGCGGATGAAAATCTGACTGGTTTCTGGGGATCCTGCGATCACCCCTTCTCCGGCATCGCCGCCGACACGGATTTTTTCGAGCGATTCGAGGATCAATCCCCCTTCGGCCTCTTTTTCGTGGTGACAGGCCAAGCAATTCCGTTTCAGGATCGGCAGGATTTCGGTCTCAAAATCGACTGCTTCTTCTCGTTGGATTTCGCTGACCGGAAGTGGCAGATCAATGGCGAAGGTGGTGGGAAGAGTCAGGATTGTGGTGAAAACCAATATTAGGAAACGCGTCATGGTTCGACGACTCGAAGGGTCACATTGGAGGTGGGAAGATAGATTGTTAATTCGCGATCGGCCGCGAGCGGCTTAGCGGCTTCGATCGCCTTGTCTGCGGTGGCGATCGCGGCTTTGATCGCTTCCAGGTTTTCTTTCTGGGCGGGATCATCCTGCAGTTTTTGGAGCGAATCGCGGTAAGCCTGTGTTCGCTGTAGTACCTGCGGGTTCGGTTTTACCTTGATTTTACTTTCTGCTTGCAGCCAGAGCGAATAAGTTCCTGGGGGAGTCGTCCCTGTTTTGATTTCGTAGCTGCCTTCGGATTTGTCAGCAGCGATGGTTAAATCGGCACCACTGGAACCCGGGGGGAAGTCACGGGCACGCAAAACGACGTTTGTTTTGCCACCCTCCCGTCTCGTGATTTTGACTGGCAGCGAGATCGATTCGCCCTTTTTGACTTCGACAGCCTTGTCATCTCCGAGCGTGATCGTCAGCGGCGACAGGTCGCGATCTGATACCGCCACCATCAGTTGCGACATCAGACGCGTTCGAATGTAGTCTCGGCCCGCGCCCTTGCCCCAAGCGATTGTTGCGGGGACAGCCGTTTGTTTTAGCTTGCCATCCTCGCTGGTTCCCACGACTCGGATCGCTTGCCTGCTCGCCGACGCCTCCGCGCTGGCCGTCAGGACGATTTGCGTTTGAGTTTGATTGGCCGCGATCACCGTTTCAGCGGCTTCAACCCCTGCCGGTAGATTCTCAATTTTAATCTGAATGGGGCCTATCCAGCCATCACGGCGAAGTGCCATCACTCGGATCACTTCCGATCCACCTCGGAACAGTTTGCTGCCAAAGGGCTGGGAGCTGTTAATGTCTTTATGGGGATAGAGTCGAAATGCAACGAGGTCAAAGCCGGGGGTGGCAGGTCGGATATTGACGCGAAAAATTTGCCGATCTCTCAGCGAACGTCCCACATCCAAATCACGAACGACCAATCTGTAGTCCGCGGTCACTGGAACTTTCAGCAGGCCGACTGGATCCTTGGTAGTCCACTGCACCGCACCGTCGCTCAGAGCTTGGCTATCGTCCACGTTTAAGACCGTATGCAGTTTTGGAGCGGCTGATTCAACCGGCTCGATTCGTTGCACGAGCAGACGCGCGTCTGTCGGCTCACCCAGTCGATGCGAGGCAATATCGAACGCTAATGTCTGATCTTGCACCGCCGCGAAACGAAAGACCGTATCGCTGTGGTCATCTGGGAAAAAACGAGTAGTGTTTGACGGAACTTCCAATGCCTGAGGTTGATCAACGGTCGCAGGGGTTGTGTTGTCAATGTTCCAGGTGAATCCACTTGGTAACGTCGCGGCGCGTGTCAACCAATGGAAACGAGCATCGGGACGAACGGGGATTAAGTCGACTGCTGAGGCGACCGGTTGAACGACGATCTGGTAGGGGTACTCATCGCCGCCGCGGAAGGTGAAGTCGTGGATCGCGATTTGATAGTTGCCCTCCATGTCAGCTTCGAATTCGAGGACTGGGTCAACGTCATCCGCACCGCGCGCCAAGGCGATCTGTCGTCCGGAAGGATCGTAGACGATGACCTGGCCGATCATTCGAGAGTCGATTTGATGGGCAAGTAGTTCGACACGATACAAAACTGACTTTTCAGCCGGGAATTGAAAGTAATCGATTTCCGCAGTCGTCGCTTTTGCCTGCGTCAGTGTGCTTGGCTGGAGTGGTGTTGCCGCGTCGGTCGTGTGGCTCACACTGGTTGCCGTTTCGAACGGCAAAGTCGTGACAATCAGGGCGCGTGGGTTGGATAGGCCATTGCGACCGGCGACTCTGATTGCATAGCGACCGGCTGGCACATCTTTGCCAACCGTGACAGTGAAGTTGCCATAATCGGGACGACGTTGATCTGAAAATGGCAGCGGGTCGAGCGTGCCCTGTTCAGCAGTAATTCCGGGGTGCGAAAACACCAGTGAATCGAGTTCCTCGAGGTTACTGCCTGATGTGGCACGCATGGGGAAGGAGGTCCCCGATTGCCCTCCGGCTTGGGACAGACTGCGTAATTCGCAGGGCAAAAATTGAGCCTGAACCGGTTGGTCAAGTGCAGATAGCAACACGCCAAGCATGAGGATCAGACGTGCCGCGATGACCTCGCGCGGCCAGCGTAAACAAGATAGATCTGGGAAGCTAATCAATGGTTGAACAAGAATTCTTTGGAGTTGATCAAAGACCAAACCACGTCTTCGTAGGCTTCGCGGGCGTTTTCTTTTCCGGCCAGATAGGCCAGCGTTGCCTTTAGTTCTCCATCCTTGGGATGACGTCCGAGTGCGATCCGATACAACTCGTTGATCTTCTCTTGATCCGACCGCTCCTTGTCCGCCGCCAACGTGGCAGCACGACCAGAGTCGGATGAAAGTTTGCCTTGGATTTCTTCTGAATTCAGCAGATGCAGATTTTGGGCCAGGCTTGGTTCTTGGGAACGCTCGCATTCGCATGCTGTCGTCGCACCGGGGCGACCAAACACACTTAGAAAGTAGGAACCAAATCCACTGTCGGGCAGTGCCACCGCGCGAACGCCTGGTGGCATCCCTGCGAAGCGTGTTTTGCTTTGGGTGACGCTGTCAATCGCATCCAACAAAACTTCGGCCTGCAATCGTTTTGGGTAGAACCGAGAGTAACTGCGGCGGTCTCCCAGGTTGTCGTCGACCGCTTCGCTGTCGAACTGATAAGACCAGGAATTCACGATCGTGCGAATCAGGTCTTTGGAGTCATAGCCAGAATCAATCAAGTGTTGCGAAAGTCCATCCATCAAGGCTGGGTTTGACGGTGGGTTGGTCACTCGCAAATCATCTTCCGGCTCGACCAGGCCGCGTCCCATGAAATGCTTCCAATAACGATTCACCAAAGACGGGGCGAAGAATCGATTCTCGGGATCCGTCATCCAGTTTGCCAAGTGCATTCTGGGGTCATCTTCGGAGGGAATTGACAGTTGGTCCGCATCGAGTCCCGCCGGTGCGAGAGCCTGACCCGTCTTGGGATGTTTTGCGGAAACACCTCCAAATCGCGCGAAGAAGGCTGGTTCGGCGGGGTCCGAAAGTTTCTTGGTGGAAACCGTTGAAAAGAAGGCCGCCATTTGAGTGTAGTCAGCACGACTCCACTTCTCGTACGGGTGATGGTGACAACGTGCACACTGAATCCGTTGCCCGAGGAACAGTTGCGCTGCATCCTCGATTCGCTGATTGATGTCGGGAACTTGTTGGAACCAGACAACTGGTGGATGGCTAGCGACACTACCGGAGGCGGCAACGATTTCACGAACAAATTGATCGTACGGTTTGTTCGCAGCCAAACTCTCACGAATCCACTGGTAGAAAGCCATGTTTGCGAATCTCAATTCGCCGCTGGTGCGACGGTTGCGGAGAATCGTATTCCATTTGCCAGCGAAGAATTCTGCGTAATCGTTGCTGTCCAACAAGCGATCGACCAATTGGTTTCGCTTCTCGGGTGAGGTGTCCGTTTCAAAGGCTGTCATTTCCGCCAACGTCGGCATGCGTCCGGCGATGTCGAGTGTGACTCTTCTTAGAAAAGTGGCATCATCGCAAACCTTGGATGGTGGAATTCCGAGCGATTGCAATTTCTCAAACACGTAACGATCAACCACATTCTTGGGCTCTGGGAATGCCTCCTCTGACATCGGCAGATCAGTCATTGGGATGTCGGCTCGGAAGACAGTCACGTGACCCTGATATCTTGCCATGACTGCGACGTCTCCGGCCAAGTCGTTTAGTTCGACAAGCCCGGTTTCGGTGACATCGGCCATTTCGGTGTCGTTTGATTCAAAGACAGCAGCTCGTGTGACATCCTCCACCGAGCCATCTGAATAGTGGGCGACTACTGTGAGTTGTTGGCCTAGGCCAGCTTGAAGTCGACGGTGAGCTGGTGTGACATCAATCGAAACGACCTGTGGCTCATCGGCGTTGCCGAAAGGCATGCCTTGTGAAATCCAACGACTCAGCAGACGGTATTCGTGGCTGTCGCGGGTCGTCCGCTGGCCGCCGCCATGAGGAGACTGGTTGATCGTCTTTCTCAACAGCAGGCTTTGGTCGGGAGCCGCCGGCGAAACTCGTCGGCTTCGTGATTCTCGAACAAGTCTTTCGTAGTCCTCGTTCGGCTCGAATCCGAGTAGCGAAAGTTTGAAACCGTTTTGCCCCGATGCTTTGCCATGGCAACCACCGCCATTGCATCCCAGCTTGGTGAAGATTGGCACGATCTTTCCGGCAAAACTGATGGGAGCTTCGTGTCCCATGTTTGCCACGTTAATCGTCGTCGATGCTGATAGTTCGCCGTCAATTTTTGCGGTGATGGTGGTTTCCCCGTCTGCCAACGGTCTGACGAGACCATTCGGACCGACTTCGGCAATGCCAGTCGGCTGGAACGACCATTCAGCTTGGCGGGTGAGGTCGTGAAGTTGGCCATTGGCCGCCTGCCCGGTGAGCAGTAGTTGGAGTCGAGCATCACGGCCACGCAATTCGTGAACTTGATCAGCACCTTCCAGTTTCAGGCCCGACCATTTAATTGTCTCGGAAGAGTTGGGCGTCGCTGCCGTCGCCGAATTGGCCGCGGTGAGCCCACTGGTTGTGAACACGAAAGCACCAATCGCCAACACAACGATTTTAAAAATCGTCACAGTGATTCGAGGAATTGTCACAGCTTTCACTAGATCAACTCTGAAATGGGGGCGTGATCAACCAAATACTGCGGACGTCCGGTGGGATCCACCATTGTCGCCGAAGAGGTGTCGATACCAAGATTGTGATAGACCGTCGCGACCACCTCTTGCATGTGGACCGGTCGTTCGGCGGGCTCTTCGCCCAAACGATTGGTCGCGCCGATTGCTTGGCCGGTTCGCATGCCGCCACCGGCAAGGTAGGCGCAGCTCACTCGCGTCCAGTGATCTCGGCCCGCTTTACTATTGATCTTTGGTGTTCGGCCGAACTCACCCCATACGGCGATGGTGACATCATCCAGCATGCCACGCTCGTCGAGGTCGTTGATCAGGGCGCTCAAGCATTGATCTAGCTTGCTGCCATGGTCACGAACCAAGTCGAAGTTTTGTGAGTGACTATCCCACCGTCCAAAACTCAAGCTAACAACTCGTGCACCAGCTTCAATCAAGCGTCTTGCCATCAGCAATTGGTCGTTGCAAGTCGGTGCCCCGTCGTATTGGTATTTATATGGTTTGCCGTCACCATAACGTTCGACGATTTTGGGATCCTCTTTCGAAAGATCCAACGCGTCGACCAGCTTGCTGCTTGTAAGTACATCCAGGGCGCGTTGACCAAAGGCATCCATCCCCTCCATCGCGCCGGTGATGTCAATGTCACGTCGCATCGAATCAATTTGATTGAGCAATTCGCGGCGATTCGCCAGCCGGTCGAGCGTGATACCATTCAAGGTCATATTCTGCATGCCGGGGCCATCCGGCTTGAATGGAGAGTAAGCAGATCCGAGAAAACCAGATCTCCCGGAGTCGCTCCATGGCACATGCTTGGTCGGTTTTGCCAGTCCGATGTTTGGTGGTACCGAAGGATCAACCGGTCCGTACAGCTTGGCGACGGCGGAGCCCATCGATGGGCGACCACCAATGTTTTTCAACTCATTTGGATGCCAGCCGCTCAGGCACATGTAGGCATCGTGACCACCGCTACAGCCGACCACGCTACGAATCAAAGCGGCCTTGTCCATCAAGCCTGCAAGTTTTGGGAAGACCTCACAAATCTCAATGCCCGGGACGTTGGTTTTGATCGGTTGGAATTCGCCGCGGATTTCACTCGGCGCTTCGGTTTTGATCTCCCACATGTCCTGGTGTGGTGGGCCACCCGCTAGAAAAATATTGATGACGGCTTTGTGCGAATTGGATTGACCGGCCGCTGCCTCGGCCCGATACAAATCAGCCAAGGTCAAACCGGCGGCACCGAATGAAAGGCCTCCGACTTTTAAGAAACCTCGTCGCGAAACTCCGTCACAATAGCGGCTCTGGGGGCCAAGGATCGAAAGCATGATCAGGCACCGTTTTTTGAGGGTAGGTGGGGATCCAAGCTCAGTTGCTGGACCGTCGGGCGGGTAGTCTTTCGACTAACCCCATATATTAACTGAAATCGCAGGCGAGGATCAACGCTGGCCCTTCCGCTCGGTGGAGGCATCGCGGAATAGCTGGTAAAAGCGTTAAAAAAGGTGAATTAGGCGTGTTTGGGGCGTGAAACGGTAGCGGCAAGGGAATCGTTGAGGTCTGTGGTGCGGAATCAGAGCGTGTTTGAATCGGTCGAGCAGCTAGACGAATTCATCACTCGGCCCTCGCCTGCTGTTGTCGACGCGGTGGGCAAATTAGAAGGTGATTTCACCGTTTTGGGTGCCGGCGGCAAAATGGGCTTTCACTTATGCCGAATGTTGCAACGCGCGATCCAGCAGCTGGGGCAGGATTCACGTGTGCACGCTGTGTCCCGTTTTTCTTCCTGGGCGTCACGTGCACTGATGCGACAGCATGGCATCGACACTCATGCAGTCGATTTGAGTGCCCGCGTCGCGTTGGCTCGGTTGCCAGTCACTGCGAACGTTTTTTTTCTGGCGGGGGTAAAGTTTGGCACCGCGAATAATCCCAAGTTGCTGCAACAGATGAATGTCGAGATGCCAGCGATGGTTGCTCAACATTATGCGGAGTCCCGAATCACGGCGTTGTCGACCGGTTGTGTTTATTCATTCACCACGCCGGATTCAGGCGGCTCGAGGGAAGAAGACGAATTAGACCCACCGGGCAAATATGCACGATCTTGCCTCGGTCGCGAGCAAGCTTTCATTACGGGATCGCTCCAGCATGGTACGGCGTTATCACTCGTGCGTTTGAACTATTCGATTGATTTGCGTTACGGAGTACTTGTTGATATCGCACAGCAAGTGCTTCGAAACCAGGCCGTGAATGTGGATGCCGGATATGTCAATGTGATCTGGCAGGGTGACGCGATTTCGCAAGTCATTCGCTGCCTGCCACTGGCAAACCGATCGCCGGTGGTGATGAATGTGACCGGATCAGAAACACTTTCGGTGCGTCAAGTTGCTGATCAGTTTGGAAGGCGGTTTGGCAAACCGGTGAAGTTCATTGGCAGCGAGGCGGCTACCTGCTGGTTAAGCAATAACGCTCGATCTCGAGCGTTATTCGGCGAGCCTTCCGTCGGTGTCGAACAGATGATCGATTGGATCGCTGATTGGCTAAGTCGTGACGGTGTGACTCTTGGTAAACCGACGCATTTTCAAAATCGTGAGGGAAGCTATGACTGAATGGTTCACTCTCTCGATCCGCAAGTGTGGGGTGCAGTTCAGTAGCGGTCGCAAGTCGGCCCGGATAAGCAACTGTAGAGTTGCTTTCTCGCCACGATTGGACCGGGCAGGCGTTCGCAATATTGGCTGCTCGGTGATCAATCCTGCGGTTGCACCGTAACATAGATCGGGTTGCTGACGACGACAGGTGGTCGTCGCCCATAGGTTTCTCCCATCACTCTGCCAAGTTCCAGTTTCTCACCGATTGCCCCGACAATGATAAAGCTATTGGGTGGAAGTTTGACTGGCAGTTCTTGATTGAATTTTATGACGCCATCCCGGAAGCTTTCTGGATGTGATGCTCTTGTGCGGGAAAGTTCGGGAACAATTTCGCCATTGACGAAAACCTCGACCCGGTTCACATCTAACCAATTCGCGCATTGAACTTTCACTCGCAATGATCCTTGGTCGCTGCGAACATTGACCGAGTCCCCGATGTTGGCTGGCTGTTCTAAGTCATCATGTTGAAAAGTAACGTTCATGAAAGGGCCCGTTGACATAATGATCTCGCCTTTTTCAAGTCGCTCGATCATTTCCGATGTCTTGATTCCCTGCGGGGCGTCGGTGCTGCAACGCAGCCAATTTCTGAGCCATCCGCTGCCATTGTGGTTGTAGTGGGCATCGGTATTGACGACACCAGGGATTCGTTGACCGCTTGCGATCAGTTTCATCCAAGCTTTCATGCGAGTCCGCCCGGGATTGTCCATCGCTGCGATTTGCGCATCTGTCAAAAAAATGTCTTCGGGTGGATGGACTTCGATGATGTCCATGTAGTTGAGCATCTCTGCGAAGCCGTTGTCGTCGGTTCCATCCAAATCGCGATCAAACAGCATCTGTTTCAAATTGGGATGGTTGCTTTGGACGACTTTGTCGGCGTTGTCGTCCCACATTGCCAGTCTCGCAATTTGTTCAACTGGGTTGCTGCTTGTGCGTGGTCCGCCGCCATCCTGGGCAAACGGATTGAGTTTTAGCGGAAACGCATTCTGATGATTGATGGGTAATGGCGAACCCGTTAGTTCCATGCCGTTGCAGGTTGCCATGAACGCGGCGGCATTCAGGATTGCGAGCTGATCATCATAAGATTCAATTCGCTGGTGCTCGGTGCAGGGCGCGAATTCAATGTGTTCACAGATCAGGTTCTCCACGCGTCCAAGTTGATCAGACGTATTGTCACCAGAGGGACTGCTGTGGCTATGCAGTTCAGCACTGACCCAACCGGTGGTGTCGATGACGCGTTTGAGTACAGCGGTGATTTTCTGCTCACCACCTTGTTGAACTTTGACCCGTTCAAAAACGGCATCGTATTCAGGGCCGCGGCTGATCAGGATGTCGTAAGTGCCGGGCGGAATCGCCCGCACGAATTGGCCGTTGGCGCTGTAGACGCAATTTCCGACCGAGCCACTTTGGCTGTCGAGTCCGAAATTCGGGGTCTTCGTTTGTTTGGAATTGACGTTCGCGCCATAAAAACTGACTTTGCAGGGAATGGCATTGCCTTGTTCGTCGCGGATATCAGCCACCACAACCGATGCTGGGCCGAGCGTGAGGGTATGGGTTTTTGCCAAGTTTGTGACCGAGATGGTTTGTTCAGCCGGCTCGTGCCCAATCGCTTCGGCACGCACAACGTAGTCGCCTGGAGGAAGATGCAAAATCGATTTTCCATCGTCCGCAGATCGCCACGCGGCGGGCAATTTGACCGATCCCACGTCCCCATCAATCACGCTGATTTTGATTCGTGGTTGGACACCGACGGCATTCTTGATCTGGAAGGTCTGCGCGGTTCCGTTTTGGGTGATTCCCCAAAGATCGAGTGGTGAGTTGGCCGGATAGACCTTCGTGGTCCACTGGGCTACGCCATCGGATTGCGTAATCTGCAATGCATCACGGCGGATTTGCCGCATGCGATCGTTTGTCCATTCTGCGTTTGCGGATTTTGCGTTTGCCGATGGCGAGGTGATTTCAAAGCCATAGGTTTGTCGGAAGTGTTCATCTTCGCAGTACGCGATCGTAGAATCAGCAAGTGTCGCAAACCTAAAGGTGCGATCAGCGCGCACTCCATCAGTCGCTTTGGCCTTGGCAGCAGCAGGTCCCTTAATTGTGGTGATCACGGTGATGAACGGATTGCCATCACGCAGCTGGTATTCGATCGTTGCGGAGCTTTGGTTGTCAGCGACGGAGCGAGATGATTTGCATCGCCAAAAGACCCCGCCATCGTCAAGCTGCCCTTGTTCTACCAACTGGTCGTCAAAAAATTGATAGCGACCAGCTGTTGGATAAAAACAGCTCAATTGGTCGGATTGAATGTCGGCGCGAGACAAGTCGATCAGGCAACCGCCGACTCCGCGGGTCGTCATATTTGCGTCTCGTAACTTCCCTGGACGCGCGATGACAGCGATCAATTGGTCATTTCGGATGACAAAATCACCATCGATCCAATCGGTTTCTTTACCTGCCAGGGGAAAGCGGTTTTTTGGGCCAATCTCGTTGAGCGTAGCGGCAGGCAGTGGTGAAGCCGCAACGCCGGTTGTGAGTAAAGCCGCGATCGCGGCAACGTAACGAAGGTAGCAGGGCATTTCGAGGCTCCAGATGACAACGACGGATCGCCAACATCGTAGCTCGACAATCGATGTTTTGCAGGAAGGCGAGCAATCGAGCGAATCGAGTCTTGCTGCGACCTTCCCAAAACCGGCTCGATTTTGCAGTGAGCGGTCGTTTCCCCGCCGGCCGCAGTGAACGCCGATTCGCACCGCAAGCCGTCACTGCTAAAGTGTGCCTTTGTAAATCCCTCCCGAATCGATGGTATGTCATGTCCAACGCGTCAGACCCGTTTTTTGAGCCCTATGATCGCGATGAGATTGCTTACGGATCTGTTCCCTCGTCGGGTTTGCAAGCGTACTTGGATCAGGTGCCGGGTTTGGCCGGGGCTAGGGCACTCGATCTTGGTGCCGGGGCTGGTCGAGATACGTTGGCCTTGGCTCGAGCCGGCTACGACGTGACATCGGTCGATCTGAGCGAACGGGGATTGCAGCGGGTCGCCGAGCGTGCTGAGCAGGCCGGCCTTGGCACGCAGGTTGGAACCCGTGTATGCGATGTGCGTGAATTCGAGTTTGAACCCCAGCACTACGATGCCATTGTTGCGACCACCGTCCTCGATCACATTCCGTCCGAGGACGCAGAAAAGGTCTGGAAGAGAATCGTTTCGGCTTTGAGCCCCGGGGGCTTTTTATTCATTGAAGTTCACACCACCGAAGATCCTGGCAGCAATCAAATGCCGGGACTGGAGAGTGATGCACCGGTGAGTGAAACCGCCGGGCAGGTGATCAACTACTTTGCTCCACAGCGGCTTGTACGCTTTGCCTTGCAATCTAACCTTCGCGTCCTTCGATACGAGGAACGGTTGGAGTGGGATTATACGCATGGTGCGGAGCACCTTCACGGAAAGGCAATCTTGCTGGCGGTTCACGATGGTCATTACCCGGAGTGGTACGGTCAGCCAGCAGCGTTTCCCCGCCGCGAAGCCTGAGTATCCCGCCGCGAAGCCTGAGTATCCCATCGCGAAGCCTGAGTATCCCATCGCGAAGCCTGAGTATCCCATCGCGAAGCCTGGGTATCCCATCGCGAAGCCTGGGTATCCCATCGCGAAGCCTGGGGAACTAACGATGAAAAGCCTTGGTTGCGGTGAATGCTGTATGGCTGCGCAACTTCATCGTGATCGCTCGTCCACGGTGCGAATGTGATTTGACGGTCGGGTCAAGCTTCGATGACTTTTGTGTTGGCAACCAGATCGTGAAGACAGCGTCGTTCGCTCGTAAAGATGGCCAATGCGTCGACCAACGCGATGAAGTTGCCTAAAAAGGGAATCATCGTCACGATCCAAAGGGGCAGGTATCTCAGGCCGACCAGTTTAAAAAGAGGAACAAGTTCCCCGCTCTTGTAATCAACGATTCGGATGCCGACCAGCATCTTGCCAATGGTCTGGCCGCGAGTGGCCAACAAGTATCCGTGTAGAAACAGGAAGATTACGAGGCCCTGTAGCGTCAATAGGATTTCTTCCATCGCGGTCATTTCCGCGCCGAGCTCGCGATTGAAGAACCCCGCAAAATAAGCCAGCGGCAAGGTGATTAATAAGCTGATGATCCCGTCAAAGATGACGGCTCCCAAACGGGCAAGCCGGCTTGCGAGAGGCGATTCCGCCATCAACCATTGATCGCTTTGGGTCGCCGGAATCTGGTATGGGTTGACGGGGGTTTCGAATGGGTCGGGTTCAAGCGGACCGGGGTGATTGTGAGGGTTGTTCATGGCCAACCGTGATTCCTCAGTTTGGTAAGAGGACTTTAGAGACAGGCAGTTAGCGGTCAGCCGTAGGGGCGAGTGCTAATGACGCCTTCGGTCGGACTGCTCGCCGTTCCGTAAAGACGTTTGGGGATTCTGCCTGCCTGGAATGCATTTCGGCCTGCGATTGCCGCATGTCGCATCGCTGATGCCATTCGCACGGGGTCTCGCGCATGGGCGATTGCCGTATTCAGTAAGACGCCATCAGCGCCGAGTTCGAATGCTTCGCTAACGTCGCTCGCTGTGCCAACCCCAGCATCTACGATGACTGGATATTCAGGGTCATCTTCTTTCAGATATTCCAGGATGATCCGTAAATTGTTCGTGTTGAGCAGTCCTTGACCGCTGCCGATGGGGCTGCCTGCCGGCATGACACTCGCGGCACCAGCGGCTTTCAATCGCTTGGCGGTGACGGGACAATCATTCGTGTAGCACAGGACCTTAAAACCTTCCTTGGCCAGCTCCTCGCAGGCGGCGATGGTTTCGATCGGGTCGGGAAGTAGCGTCCGGCTGTCCCCAAGCACTTCCAGTTTGACCCAGTCAGCACCGGGATTTCCCAAGGCGGAAAGGATTTCGCGACCAAGTTTTGCAGCCCGCACAGCATCGGTAGCCGTGTAACAGCCGGCGGTATTCGGCAACAGTGTGTAACGATCCAAATCGATGAAATCGAGTATGTTCTGCCCGCTCCGGTCGTAAAGTCGTTCACGACGCACAGCGACGGTGACGCAATCCGAGCCCGATGCATCCAGCGAATCACGCATCTGTTCCATGGTGTCGTAGCGACCGGTGCCGACGATCAATCGGCTTTGCAACGCATGTCCGCCAACGGTCAACACCGTGTCGTCGTGTGATTCCGATCGCGAAGTTGATTCGGTTGCTGCCATGTCGTGGGAACCCAATGGATTAGCCGCCACCGACGAGAGTCACAACCTCTACTTCGTCGCCGCTGTGGACGATATGAGTGGTGTAATGTTCACGCGGGACGACTTCGGCGTTGATTTCGACCGCCAAATAATTTGGCGGTACATCGACGGTGTCAAGCATTTGCTCCACCGTCATTTCGGATTCGATTTCAACGGCCCGGCCGTTGACAGAAATCTCAATCATTTTAACCGTGCGATTCGGTTTGGACTCAGTCGTTGTCGTCATCAAACGCGGCGTCAAACGCGCGAGTGCTTGGTGAGAAGTCAAGCTTCTTCGTGAACTCGCAGGCCTCCTTGGCACCGAAAGCGCGGTCCATTCCGCTATCTTCCCATTCAATCGACAGAGGCCCATCGTACCCGATGTCATTCAAAGCACGAATGATTTCTTCAAAGTTAACGCCACCTCGTCCGGGGCTGCGGAAGTCCCATCCGCGTCGCGCGTCACCGAAGTTCAAGTGACTGCAGTTGATGCCGCTCTTGCCGTCCAAGGTTACGATCGCATCCTTCACGTGAACATGGTAGATGCGATCGGGAAAGCTGCGAATGAATTGGACGGGGTCGATCCCCTGCCAAATTAAGTGACTGGGGTCGAAGTTGAAACCGAACTCGGCGCGATGATCCAAGGCTTCCAAAGCTCTTTGAGCAGTGTGGATGTCAAATGCGATTTCCGTTGGATGAACCTCCAGTGCGAATTTTACGCCGCACTCGCCAAAGACATCCATGATCGGATTGAACCGTTCGGCAAGCAGGTCAAACCCAGCATCAATCATGCTGGGTGAGACTGGTGGAAATGAGTACAGCAGGTGCCAGATACTGCTACCGGTGAACCCATTAACGACGTCCACTCCAAACTTTTGGGCAGCGCGTGCGGTGTTCTTCAGTTCCTCAATGGCCCGCTCGTTGACTCCGGCAGGGTCGCCGTCACCCCAAACGTATTCAGGTAGGATTGCCTGGTGTCGCTCGTCGATATTGTCCAGGACTGCTTGTCCGACCAAGTGAGCGCTGATCGCGTGACATTCCAGGCCGACGTCATTCAGCAGGGCTCTCCGGCGATCGCAGTAATCGTCTTCCGCCAACGCTTTGTCGACCTCAAAGTGGTCCCCCCAGCATGCCAGCTCGATGCCGTCATATCCAAATTCAGCGGTCATGCGGGCCATCTCATCGATGGGCAGGTCGGCCCATTGGCCGGTGAAGAGGGTGACGGGGCGAGCCATGAATATCTCCAAAAGGGAACCAGTCGTGCGAAATCATCGGGGTTCGAGGACGATATTTTGCGCCAGCTAGGCTTGGATCCGCAACAACCCGAGGCCGGCTGGCAGCGGCTCAACCGGGGAAACCACGCTTCAAGTAGTTACCCAATCGGAAAACTTAGCCGATATTCTTGCTCCGCCGCCTCGATGCGAACGCCCCCCGCCTCGGCATCACTCGATTCCCATGTTCTTTATCTAACAGTTCCCTTTTTTGTTTAGGTGGGTGGTTTGGCGTGGCCTGTTCGGGTGGATTCCTGTTGCGTTGGGGCGGCCAACGGCAGGTTTGGAAACTGGCGGCGGCGTGCCGGGGGCAAAATCGCTGCAGGTGATCGAATCCCTGCGGGGTAGGAGCTGAGGCGGTTTTTGCAGCTTGATCGGTGAAAATACCGCCCCACCCGTATCCCTGCTGGCGTTGACTAATATCCTTGAGTTGGTCGGTGGCACTGATGAGCAGGCGGCTGACCGAATACGAATCGAGGATTCGCCGAAACAAAGACTGGTCTGACTTTTGGCTCCGAGTGGATATCGGGGCACTACTTGCCGATTGGGAGAGGTTATTTATGCGTTGGTTTATCTCGTTGGTCGCACTGGTTTTGGTCAACATCGCATCACCGGCAGCCTACAGCCAATCTGATTTGGTTCAGCAAAAGATTGACCAATCGGTTCAGCGAGGGATCGAATTTTTGCGGACCCGCGGGCAGGCTGATAACGGGGCTTTCAGTCCCGAGACGGGTGCGGCGGTGACTGCGATTTGTGTGCGAGCGATCTTGGAGCATCGTCCGGCGGCGGTAAACGACCCTGTTGTTAAGAAAGCGTTGAAGTTCATCGAATCTAAATTTCAAGGTGACGGTGGGATTTATGCGACCGGCTCGCGTTACCGTAACTACGAGACATCGATTTCCGTTGGCGCGTTGATCAAAGCTAACCAGAAGGGTCGATACGATAGTGCGTTGGATCGTGCTGAGGTTTTCTTGAAAGAGATTCAGTGGGATGAGGGCGAGGGAATTGAATCGACCGACACAGCCTATGGCGGGGCGGGTTACGGGAAGCATGAACGCCCAGACCTTTCGAACACTTCGTTTTTGATTGAGGCACTCAAGGAACTCGGCAACGAGCAGGATGACGCTGCGATTCAAAAAGCTCTGCGTTTTGTTGTGCGAACTCAAAACCTTGCGGGGCAAGGAAATGACACCCCAAATGCCCCCGACAAAATCAAGGGTGACCAGGGTGGTGACGAACAGAAAACGGGTGACGGTGGTTTCTACTACACGCCTGCGGCCGGTGGTCAGAGCCAAGCTGGTGAGTCAGCTGACGGAGGTCTCCGGAGTTACGGTTCGATGACGTACGCCGGACTGAAAAGCATGATCTACGCCGGATTGACCGCCGATGACCCTCGTGTGGTTGCTGCGATGACATTCATTCGCAACCACTATTCACTGGAAGACAATCCTGGCATGGGAAAAGCAGGTTTGTTCTACTACTACCAGACGTTTGCAAAGGCATTGGATGCCGCCGACGTGGAAATCCTTGACGATGCAGATGGCAAACCGCACGCCTGGAGAGATGAATTGGCGAACCACTTGATCGGGTTGCAACAGAAGGATGGATCCTGGGTAAATAATGGCAGCGACCGATGGATGGAAGGTGATCGACAACTGGTCACCGCATATGCCCTTTTGGCTTTGGCCCATTGTCGCGAATAAGCGGCTTGGAGGTGAAGACGATCGGCAGACCACAACGCCAGCCAGAAACTTGGTAGGATGACGCGACTGAAATTCTGGTGAGTCCTCCGTTCGGGAATGAGGTTATGTGCCGAAGCTTGCTTACGATTGGAATGGCATTGATTGCCGCCGTGATGTCCGGCGCTGTGAGAGGCGAAGAAGAGGGTGGTAATACTGATGCCACAGCGGTTTGGGTCACTTCGATCGCCCAGATCGGATCGTCCGATCGGTTTGCTGCTGCAAGTGCTGATGGTTTGTTGCTTCGCGAAGCAACGGTTTACTCGTTCCCCGCGACCAACCCACAGGCGTTGGAACCGCTTTACAAACATCCCGCCGCCGTTTGGTGTGTGGTTTCGACGAGAGACGGCAGCAAGCTCGCGAGCGTTGATTACCGTGGCAACTTGGCCGTTTATGATCCAGCGAGCGGCGAAGCCAAAATGCACGACAAAGCATTCGAACGGTGGTGCCAAAGCTTGTTGGTCGCCCCCGATGATCAATCGGTCATCGCGGGTAATGAAGCCGGCAAGATCATGGTTTGGGATCTGCAAGCGGGGAAGGTGTCAAAGTCCGTTGAGTTGGACGGGCATGCGGTCACCGGCCTCGCATTTGCACCCGACGGGTCGCAGTTGGCGGCGGCGGACGGCGGCGGCCATATCCATCTTCTCAAGTGGCCCGAGTTGGAATCACTTGGAAAGATCGAGGTCAGTGAGCAAACAACTTGGAGCATCGCCTATGTCGACGGTGGCAAACATCTGTTGGTAGGCAGTAGCGACCGAAATATTTATCGCGTCGAAGCAAAGCCCGATGCGAAGGCTGAGAGCGTCGCTAAGGGAACGGATTGGATCACCCAATTAGCCGTTTCACCCAGTGGACAAGTGGCGGCAGGTGAGGTCGGAGGTCGACTTCATTTCCCGACGACCGGCGGGGCCGATTCGATGGATGCCAGCAGCGGCGTTTGGACTTTGTGTTGGAATGGTGATTCACAGCTGTTTGCGGGAACGCGAAAAGATGGCATCGTCACCGCTGGCCGATCGTGGAAATGGGCGGAGCCTGTTGCTGAAAAACCTGCTGAGGAAAAACCTGCTGAGGAAAAACCTGC
>JARGNK010000011.1:64285-89353 GCA_029213145.1 Rubripirellula sp.
CGGAGCCTGTTGCTGAAAAACCTGCTGAGGAAAAACCTGCTGAGGAAAAACCTGCAGCGGAAGCAGCCGAGAAGAAGAGTGAATGAGTGATACTGCGGATGCTGCTGATCCGCCCGCTTCGGGCGAGCGTGGATCGCCCTTGGAATACGTTGTGCGGTTTGGCGCGATGCGGATGCTTGGTGTCATGCAATCCAAGCAGCCTTATCGCTACGGCGATGAGGTGGTCGTTCGTTCCAGCCGTGGAACCGAAATTGGTACGGTCTTGTGCGAGGCGACTTCGGCGTCGCTCGATGCGATCAGTGAACCGGTGGCAGGGCGGATTATTCGCCCGGTGGCCAAGGACGACCGAGCACAACGCCAACACCTCGAATCGCAGCTTGGCATTGATTTGAAAATTTGTCAGCGATGCGTTGACACGTTGAAGCTGCCCATGGAATTGGTCGATGTGGAACGAGTGCTGGGCGGGGAGAGGATGGTGGTCTATTTCCTCGCTGATGGCCGAGTCGATTTTCGCCAGCTCGTACGAGACTTGGCCAAGCAATTCCAAACGCGGATTGAAATGCGGCAAATCGGCGTCCGGGACGAGGCCAAGTTGCTCGCGGATTATGGCGATTGCGGTCAGCCGATTTGCTGTGCCTCTTTTCTGAGTAAGATGCCTCCGGTGTCGATGAAGATGGCCAAGTTACAAAAGGCGACCCTCGATCCATCCAAAATCTCGGGGCGTTGCGGCCGATTGAAATGCTGCTTACGTTACGAATTCGAGACTTACGAAGCGTTGGCCGCCGAAATGCCGGTTCCAGGAAGCTTGGTGATGACCCGCGAGGGTAGCGTCACGGTGATGGCTCAGGATATTCTGTCCCAACAACTTGTGGTCAAAACGGATGATGGCCGAAGGATTATGATTGCCAATGATCAGGTGGTCAGCGTGATCCGCGCCAGCGAGCCACCTCGCCGCAAGAGTAGTCGTAACCAATCCACGGGCAATTCGGACCCGGAATCCTGAATCGAATACCCCGAGTCATCTTGGTAAAATCCGAGTCACCCCCGGTTAATTCTCTGTAAATCCATGAAATCCCCGTTGCAAGCGATGCGTGATCTGTTGGCCGAGGACAAGCGATTCAAGCTGGAGGCATACCAATTCATCCGTGAGGCGTTGCAATATTCACACGAAAATTCGCCAACGGATGAAAGCTACGGTCCTTCCGATTCTCGCCATGTCACGGGCCAGCAACTGAGTGAATCATGCCGCCTCTATGCCATCGATCAGTATGGTTATTTGGCCAAAATGGTCCTTGGCAGTTGGGGGATTCGATCCACGAGCGACTTTGGTGACTTGGTATACAATCTGATTCGGATCGAACAGATGCGAAAAAGTGACACCGATCGCCGTGAGGATTTTGATGAAGTTTACAGTTTCGATGATGCGTTCGAACCGGAGTTTGAGCTGGTTACGAAGGACGAGGATTAACGCGGCGCTGCTGTGTTTGTTTTTTTCACCCGGTTGGTTGTTTGCTCAAACGGGCGAAGCACCCTCGGCGACTCAGCTTTCAGACTCCCCCAGTCAACAGGCAGTTTCGCCAGATACCGAAGCCCCCAAAGCGGACGCGGACGCCGCCGCTGAGGAAGGGGATGCAGCTGCTGAGGCGAATACGACTGAGGCTGGTGAGCGGCCACGGCCACAAGAGGAGGCCCGCAGAAGCTATCTCGGCCGCGTACTGGCCAAGCCGATGTCCCATCTCGGTGCCCCGTGGCTGATTCGGCCGGAGCGAGATGAAGAGGAACGTGCCTCGGAGTCGTTCCAGCAATTGAAGCTGACCGAGGGAATGGTCGTTTGCGATCTGGGCTGCGGGAACGGCTATTGGACGTTGCCGATGGCTCGCGATGTCGGTGCTGAAGGACGAGTGCTGGCGGTTGATATCCAACGCGAGATGCTGCAGAAGCTGCGGGAGCGGTCAGCACGCATCAAATTGAACAATATCGAGCCGATTCTGGGGGTCGTGAATGATCCTCGATTGCCCAAAGCAGAAGTTGACCTTGTCCTGATGGTTGACGTTTACCACGAGTTTTCTCACCCGGAATCGATGTTATGGTCGATTCGTCGCTCGCTCAATCCCGAGGGGGTGGTGGCGTTGCTGGAGTACCGCGAAGAAGATCCTTCGGTGCCGATCAAGCCGTTGCACAAGATGTCCAAGAGCCAGATCATGAAAGAATACCAAGCGAACGGATTCAAGCTGGTTCGCGAGTACAACAAGCTCCCCTGGCAGCATCTGATGTTCTTCGCCCGCGACGATAGCCCGCTGCCAGAAATTGAACCAGTGCCGGCACAACAGGTGCTCAAGGATCTGGAGTAGAATCTTACCGCCGTCGAATCGAAAATCGAAAAGTCGATTTCGTTTTGGGGCAGTTTCATTTGTATTTATGAACGCCTGTGAAAGTTAGGGAAAGATGAGCGTTAAAGTTCGCCTGGGCATCATGATGTTCCTGCAGTTCTTCGTGTGGGGAGTTTTCTTCGTCACTATGGGAACCTATCTAAGCCAGTTGTTTAAGGGCGAAGAGGGGATCAACAAGATTATTGGTAACAGCTATGCGACTCAAACCTGGGCGGCTTTGTTCGCTCCGCTGGTCGTCGGCTTTCTCGGTGACCGACTGATGAATAAGGAACATCTCAATGGTCTGCTGCATCTGCTGGGCGCCGGTTTGTTGTGGTGGGTGAGCACGCTGACCGATTCCACGATGATTTTCTGGGCGCTATTGACGTTTTTTATCTGTTACATGCCGACATTGGCATTGGTTAACACAATCACCTTTCAGAATGTTGACAATATTGAAACCGAGTTTCCGAAGATTCGGTTGTGGGGAACGATCGGCTGGATTGTGGCTGGTCTGACGATTGCCGAGTCATTTTTTGGCCTCTTCGAGCTTCCCATCTTGCCCGGTATCGAAAGTGGCGGAACCACCAGTGCCCAATTTCAGGTCGCGGCCGTTGCCAGCGCTATTTATGGTTTCTACAGCTTCACTCTACCGGCATCGCCACCGGAAGGAAAAGGCAAACCCGTCGACATCATGCAGATTCTTGGGTTCGATTCATTGAAGTTGATGCGGAACCCCTCTTACCTTGTATTCGCCGTCTGCTCGTTCCTGATTTGTATTCCACTGGCGTTCTACTACGCTCGGACCGGCGAATTTGTCGGGGCAATGCATTTTGGTGATCGGACTGGAGCCTACATGGCTTGGGGCCAGGTCAGCGAAATTTTCTTTATGGCGCTCGTGCCTTTCTTTTTGACGCGACTCGGCGTCAAGAAGATGCTTTTGGTTGGGATGCTCGCCTGGGCATTGCGATATGCCCTGTTTGGATTAATGCCGTCCAATATGGCGGTCGTCATGGTTGGTATTTTGCTGCATGGTGTTTGTTACGATTTCTTCTTCGTAACCGGGCAGTTGTACACCGACCGTGTCGCGCCCAAAGAAATGCGAACCAGCGCTCAGGCGCTGGTCGGATTGCTGACTTACGGTGCCGGGATGCTGGTTGGCAACTACGTACTGGGATGGTGGGGCGATTCCATTGGGCTCGATCCATCAACGAAAGAGGGATGGTTAGAAGGTGCGGAGAAATTTTGGCTGATGCCGGCTGGATTCGCCGTGGTCGTTTCCGTCATCTTCTTTCTTACGTTTTGGGATAAAAAGCATGATTCCAAGACCGGGGATGTTGGCGAGCTAGAGGCCGATCCCGCAGTTTCGTAGCGCAACGTTTTCTGTAGGTTTGCAGCGTTAGGGCTGATTCAGAATGCTCCGCATTCTGAGCGTCACGCGTTCGCTGAATCGTCCGAGAAGTGCCGCATCGCCTCGGACGGAATCGCATTGCGGAGTGCCGCGGTTAAGTTGCTTGGCGCGAGCATGCTCGCGCTAATCGGTGACCATTTTTGGGTGGCGGCGATGATTCGTTCGCTGCCCCATGTGTCAAAGAAGTCCAGCCAGTTCGCGTTGGGGGCGTAGCCTAGCCCGCCACGCATCGCCAAGTTGAAGTGTTCCTGCTGGTCAGTGATGCCATCGCGTCTCGCGAGCGCCGCTTCGATCCACATTGGAATCGACAGCAGTTCGACGACTTCCTCATCATCAAATGATTGTTCGTGTCGTGAATATCGCTTGCTGAGCTCGATCGTTTCATCAGCCAGGTGGCTCGACCGCTTGCCGTCGCGGTAGTCGTACAAGCCCTGGCCGGCAGTTCGGCCGAGTCGTTTTCGCTTAATCACGCCCGCTAGCCTCGGGGAGGGACTGAGTCGATCGGGAAAAGCTTGCCAGAAAGCTCGTCCGGCATCGAACATCGTGCGTGTACCGATGTAGTCGATCAATTCGAGCGGAGACATGGGCATGCCGTATGCCAGAGCGGCCCTTTCGATTTGTTCACCCGAAACACCACGGCACAGCAACAGTAAGGATTCGTTCAAATAGGGTGACAGCAATCGATTGACGATAAACCCTGGACTATCGGCGACAATCAGGGAAGGCTTCTTGATGCGTTGCGCATGACGACAGCAAGCTTGAATCGTTGCTTCGGAAGTTTGTTGACCACGTACGACCTCCGTTGCCGGGCGTCGGTCGACCGGCATGAAAAAGTGCATGCCGGCAAACCGACGCGGATCATGGATCACTTCCGCAATCTCACTGATGCGGAGGTTGGATGTGTTGCTGCAAAGAATTGCATCGTCACCAAACCAGTTTTGCGCGGTGGCGAAAAATGCTTGTTTGATCTCCAAACGCTCCACAATCGATTCGATTACGATCGTGTTTTCCCGCGGTTGGCGATCGTCGCAGTGTTGTAGGTGGACCGCAACTGAATTGCCGGGTAGTGGCATCGGCTGGCCGACCTGCCATTGATTGTCCGCCAACTGAAGCGAGTCGACGGCCTGCTGGACGGCGTCAGCCGACTGGTCGATGATCCAGGCCGAAACACCGGCGTCAGTGTGTGCCCGCAGGATCTCGCGACCGACGATTCCGGCGCCGATCAGATAAACATGTCCCGGCGGTAGGATTGGGTGACTGGTCATGTCAGCAAGATGGCCGAGTTGACGGAATTACACAAGCTCGCTGAAAGCTTTTTGCTGTGCGTTTGGCGGTTTGCATCGCTGGCGAGCGGTTTTACCGCCATGCTGGCTCGGTTGCGAGGGGATTTATTCAGCGTTCAGTATTCATTCAGGGGCCAGTTCATTCAGGGGCCAGTATGAAAATGCTGAAGCAGGTTCTCCCCCTTGTCTTGAGCGGCTTGTCTTGATGCTTGATCGGGGAATCCAAGGCTCTGGCTTTTAAAAATCAAGATTGGATCGGCCTCCAGATACGTGAATCCCGCTGAGCGTGGATCAATTCCGCGTGTCTGCAACAGAACAGCTAGCCCGACATCCCTAACTTGGGTTCGAATCCGGTGATTGGGAGCTCTCACAAGGGTCCAACCGCTGGCATTTCGTCCATCCTTCAGACTGATCATTGCGTAGCGCACTGTATCTTGGTGGTCGATTACATGGGCCGCTAATAGGGCGGCGGTACGCGATCGCGGGCAGGCGTGCGGATCAGAGAAAATGTGATCGATCAGTCTGTAGGTGAGATCAATTTGGTTGTATCGCAATGCGATGCGAAGTTTTTGATGGTTCGGAGATGTGGGGGTCGGGGTGTTGTTAATCCATGCGCCTATCATCCGCGATACAACCACAGAGTGATCTTTTAAATCGAGAATCGGACCGCGAGCTAATTGGCTTAACAATAGCCCTAGATGTTTCTGCCGATTCGGCTGATTTGGCACGCCGATTTTGTATCGCGCACTCGCGTGATTTTTTGTGTCCCAATGCCGAGTGGTCGTGTCTAAGTCCATCCAGATCAGCATCGCCCACCCCGTGGAATCATTGCGTCGCAATTTTGAGGGATCACGATGAAAAGAACTGATTGGAGTTCGTAGCAAAGAAGGGAATTGCAGATACAACTTTGCAAAGAAGTTGCGGGAAAGCATGTCGTTGCCAGCACGCAACGAAAAGGAGCCCCACTGATCGATATCAATCGAATCGGAGGAGATTCGTGGATCACGTAGCTGATTTAGCTGCGATTCCATGCAATGGAAACGGAATCGTTTGAGCAGGTCAGTGGCTGCCAATCGAACCTCCATCGAAGGATGTCGGAGGCCGTGGCGGACGACAGCATTTTTGACTTGTTTGGAAATCGCATGATTTGCACTGGTGCCCTGCTTCAGTAATGACTGGAACGCAGCACGACGCTGGCTAAAGATGGGACTGTCGAGGTTTGAGACGAGACGCTGCGGGCGATCGGGAAAATCGTTGGCGTTATTTGCCCCATCCAGAGGTGGTGACTGCTTGACCCACTGCGAACCATCGCGTGGAGCATCGTGACCCTCAGGTGGATCGCTGCCGAATAACTGCAGCAGGGGGAAAGCTGCAATCCAAACGAGGGTTACCAGACGCTGTGTTACCAGACGCTGTGTTACCAGATGCTGGACCAGATGCCGGCAGAGGAAGTGTGTGGGGCTCAAGGTCACACCGGTTCAGTGGCGGAATGCGATTCGCGTTGCACGCTGACGAGGAAAATCGGACTTGAAAAAGAAAAGTCACGGTTGCTCGGGGGATAAGCCGAATTTAGTCGGACAGGCTGCGGCGCCATCGTGAGAAATGGTCTCCGTCGTCCAGGCCGCTCGAACGAGCCGGTTAAGTAGCGTCATCGTTACAACCGGTCGTTTTTATGGTTCTTGCTGCCGTTTGCTGACACACTTCCAAAGATCCATTTCTGACTCGTTTGAACGAACACCGGTTTCTACAGCCATGCAGATTCTCTGTTTCGAAGATGACCGCGTTGAGTTTCTGCGTCCGATTGTGCAGGCGCGACCTGCCTACGCGATTACCTCTGCCAGTTTCCGGTTGATCGATTGGTTGCGGCGGATTTCCGGTAATCTGTGCGGATCAATTCGGCCTTACCTTCAAGAGTTGCAAAAACTTGATTACCAAGTGGAGGGTTTGGATGGCTTACAAGAGGATGCGGAAGGCATCTTGTTGATCAATGCTCGAGTGGCTCCTAGTGTCAGCTTAGAGGCGGAATTGAGGTCACTTGCCGGTGAATCTCGCACTTGTGTTGTGCTTGATCTCGAAGACGATTCGGTGTTGGCAGCGCGGGTTGTGGCCGCCGATCTGCAGGCGATTGGACCGCTCGATACCGAAGAGGGTTGGTCGCAGTTGATGGAGTTGGTGCGGTCCGCGGCGGCTCACCAATCATCGATCGACGTATTTCGTTGGCCACATGATGTGATTAAGCATCACATGCGAGAGATGCCCGACGCGATGAGTTGGCGATTAGGGCATGGTGACTACCGCGAGTCGAGTGACGGAGTTTTCGTGCGTCAGGGTGCGGAACTCGGCAAGTATCCAGTCGTCGATACTTCAGAGGGGCCAATCCTGTTGGAGGAGAACGTCAAAGTCGGTCCGTTTTGCTACTTGTCAGGACCTGTTTACGCCGGCGCCGGCGCACGAGTGATCGAGCACGCGGCGCTCAAGGATGGTGTCTCACTCGGGCATACCGTCAAGATCGGTGGTGAGGTTGAAGCGTCGGTGATCGAACCTTACACCAACAAACAGCATCATGGTTTCTTGGGGCACAGTTATCTCGGGAGTTGGATCAATTTGGGCGCCGGGACTTGCAATAGCGACCTGAAAAACACCTACGGAACGATTAATATTCATTATGGCGAATCAAAGGTCGCCACCGAGATGCAGTTTCTGGGCTGCTTTATTGGGGACTACTCCAAGACGGCGATCAACACCAGTATCTTTACGGGGAAGGTAATTGGCGTCTGCAGCATGATGTACGGTTTCGTCACTTCGAACGTGCCCAGCTACGTAAACTATGCACGACTGTTTGGGCAAACGTCCTTGCTGCCTGCTGACGTTATGATCAATACTCAACGACGCATGTTCGAGCGGCGAAATGTTGAACAGCGGGAGTGTGATAAACAGTTGATCCGCGATATGTATGAACTGAGTGTGAACGAGCGGGCGTCGGTTGACCAAGATATCCTATAGGTAACAAGATCAAATGTCGGAGATTCGAGTTGGGATCGTGGGGGCGACCGGTTACACGGCTCTGGAACTGGCACGCTTGTTGTTGATTCATCCACAGGCATCTTTGGTTGCCGCGACTAGTCGTAGCGATGCTGGAAAACCGCTTGCAGCGGTTCACCCTTGCTTGGCGGGTCGGACCGATGTGGTGATCGAAACACTCGACCCTGCTTCCCTGGCGACGCGATGTGATGTCGTTATGTGTTGTTTGCCGCACGGTGCGTCAGCTGAAACGGTTCAGCAATTGGTCAAGGCCGGATCAAGAGTGGTCGATTTTAGTGCGGACTTTCGATTGTCCAGTGTGGATGTTTATCAGCAATGGTACAAAGTCGATCATCCTTGGCCCGAGCGCGTTGGCAAGACCGTCTATGGGATGCCCGAGTACTTCGCAGACGAAATTCGTAAAGCAGACGTTGTTGCTAACCCGGGATGCTATCCCACCTCGGCGATCTTGCCGCTGGCGCCGCTAGTGCGTGATCAGTTGATCGATCCGGTCGACATCATTATCGATAGTAAGAGTGGTGTTAGTGGTGGAGGCCGCAGCGCGAAAGTCGCGATGTTGTACTGCGAAACGAACGAATCGATCGCCGCCTACGCCGTGGGGATGCATCGCCATCAACCAGAGATTGATGATTTGGTGGGCCGCATTTCGGGACACACCGTCGAAACGTTATTCACACCCCACCTCACCCCGATGGATCGTGGAATCTTATCAACCATCTATGTGCGTGGGCGAGGAACCGCGGATGAAATGATGGAATGTTGGAAGCAGGCTTACGCTGACTCACCGTTCGTCCAGGTCGTTGAACATTTGCCAGCAACCAAGCATGTCGCCGGAACAAACTTTGTACAGATGTCGGCCCGTGATGCGGGATCAAGAGTTGTCTTGTTGGCAGCGATTGATAATTTGTCAAAGGGTGCTAGTGGTGCGGCAGTGCAAAACATGAATGTGATGTTTGGATTGCCTGAGACACTTGGTCTGGCGTAACGTGAGCCCCTCTCTATCGGGTGAAATGTGGGATTGAATGCCGTTTGGTGAGCGGCATTGGCAGGCATTGAAGCTTGCCGGGGATCGAACTGCGGTTTTGGTGAACTCTTACACTGGCTGGGTGTGTAGGATAAGTTGACAACACCAACCTAGCACCGCTTCGATTCAACTGATGGATTTACCTGATCCCTACTCCCCCCCGAGCAGTACGCAGTCCAGTAGTGCGCAGTCCAGCAGCACGGCGGCGGCTGATTCGGCGTTTGGGGGCGAGGATTCTGACAAGTCGCGATTTTTTGAACCGGATCCGTGGTGGGACCCACTGCAGACGACGCCAAGATGGTGGACGGCACTGGCGGTCGCCGGTGTTTCCCTGGCAACGTTTCTTTTTGCCAGTTTTGTGACGCTGTTAGTTGCTTTGCTACTGGTGCACGGTGAACTCAGTCTTGCCATGCTGCGTGACCCGGAATCATTTGCAGCGGTTTCCAAGTCTCGACTCGGTTTGTTGATCGTGGTGGTCATCCCCCAATTGGCCCTGGTGACACCTTCGGTTTTGGCCGCATATTTATCGCCCGTGCCGACCCTCCGCCGTCTCGGTTTGGTTCGTGGGAATTGGCCGGTTTGGACTTGGTTCGCTGCTGCTGCGGCAACGCCCCTGGTGGGACTGATATCTGGGGTGGCGGTGAGTATGTTTTTGGACGAAAGCGAATCCCTGAAGGAGATGTCCAATATTTTTCGTGACCACGGTCAGAATGGTTTTCTGTGGCCGATCGCACTGATGATCGGAATCACACCCGCGTTTTGCGAAGAGCTTTTATTTCGTGGCTACTTGCAAACTCGGTTGGTGCGTTCGTTTGGCCCGCTGATTGGGGTGTTCACTGCCTCGGCAATGTTCGCGATTGTTCACTTTGATCCCGTTCATATTGTGGCTGTCTTTCCACTGGGGCTGTTTTTGGGGTGGGTCACTTGGCGTAGTGGCTCTCTTTATCCGGCAATGCTGGGGCATTTTGTTAATAATTTCATCAGCGTGGTGGCGGTGGTTTTGGTCTCCGATGCGGAGGCTGGGCTGTTTTCGCTGCCAGCGGTCGCGTTCAGTTTGATTGTTTTTGCCAGCGGAGTGGTCGGGCTGGCGAGCGTTTCAGTTGCGTCGGTGCTGTATCGTAGTCCACAATTAACCCATCCAGACGTTCGGTAACGTGGCGTTCAGCCTTTGTGATTCGTTCTTATTCAGGCGGACTTGATGTTGTTTTCTTTACGGCTCGGTTTTGATCATCCGAACTATTTGTGGTTGATGATCGCGCTGCCGGTGTTGCTGTGGATTGGCTACGGATCCCTGGGGGCCTTGGGGAGTTTTCGGCGCTGGTTTGCGATGTTCTTTCGCAGTGCCGTATGGACGGCGATTGTGTTCGCCTTGGCGGGTGCCCAGTTGGTTTGGGTCAGCGACAAAGTCACCGTGATGTACTTGCTGGATCAGTCGGAGAGTATCCCGTCCGCCAAGCGGCAGGTGATGTTGGAATATGTGACGAAAAATGTACGTCGACACCGCGATCGTGCACGGGAGGATCGTGCTGGGGTGATTGTGTTTGGGCGGGAGGCGACGATCGAAATTCCGCCGTTCGACGATGACATCTACCTGAAGCGTTTGGAGAGTTTTCGAGGGCCGGCTGATGCCACAAATTTGGAAGCAGCGTTGAGTTTTGCGCAAGCTTCGATGGAGGAAGATACATCACGACGGATCGTGATTGTGACCGATGGTAATGAGAATCTCGGGCAAGCACGCTCACTGGCAGCACGCGTCGCCGCATCAGGAATTGGCATCGACGTGGTTCCGGTCATGTTGGAATCCAACGCAGAAGTCTTAGTGGAGAAAATTGATCTTCCCACGAATATTCGCAAAGGCCAGCCGTTCGAAGCCCGTGTTGTGGTCAACAACTATGCCGAAAATGGATCGGCCTCACCCGTCAGCGGTAAGCTGCGAGTCAAGCAGAAGGTCGGTGGCGAGGAAACACTGTTGCTCGAAGAAGAGATCACCCTGGATCCAGGCAAAAATGTTTTTCCGATGCGGCATCGCATCGAACAACCAGCCGCTTATGTCTACAACGCTGAGTTCATTCCCTCGAGTGATTCTGACGATGGGCTGTATCAAAATAATCAAGCAACCGCCTATACCTATGTCCGAGGCAAAGGACGAGTGTTGATGATTGAGGACCGATCACGACTGGGAGACTTTGACCTGATGATCGGAGCGTTGCGGGATAACAATATCGAGGTGGTGACGCAAGCCAGTGATTCGTTGTTTGGATCGCTTGCCGAGTTGCAAGCTTACGATGCCGTGATCTTGGCTGGTGTCCCACGAGTCTCGGGCGAGGACGTCGAGCAACTCTCCTCTTTTTCCGACGAGCAAATTGCGATGTTGGTCAGCAACACGCAGCAATTAGGGGCGGGGTTGCTGATGATCGGTGGGCCCGAAGCCTTCGGCGCGGGAGGTTGGATCGGGACAAAAATTGAAGAGGCAATGCCAGTTGATTTCAAGATTCGCAACACCAAAATCCAAGCGGTCGGCGCGTTGGCGTTGATTATGCACGCCGGTGAGATGGCGGAGGGCAATCACTGGCAGAAAGTGATTGCCAAGTCCGCGATCGAGCAGTTGGGTCCGGCTGATTTCGGTGGTGTGCTGTATTGGAATATGGGAGGCGACGCATGGTTGTGGGGTGGCAAAAATGGATTGTTAGAGGTTGGCCCCAATCGCAAAGCGATGCTGGCCGCAATTGGTCGGATGACCCCAGGCGATATGCCACAATTCGACCCAGGCATGAGGAAGGCCGTGGCCGGCCTGAAGCGAACGAACGCATCGGTTAAGCACGCCATCATCATTAGTGACGGTGACCCCTCTCCGCCCGATGCCAGAACGATTAATGATTTTAAGAAGAACAATATTTCCGTCAGCACCGTGGCCGTCGAATCTCACGGCCAAACAGGCAGTCAGCTCATGCAGCGGATCGCGCAGCAGACGGGTGGCAAGTACTATGCGGTCGCCAGCGGTCGTGCCCTACCAAAAATCTATCAGCGGGAAGCTCGGCGAGTATCGCGACCGCTTGTCTACGAGCCGGAAAATGGTGCGGTACCCGAAGTCATCTTTCCCCATCCGCTTTTGGAGGGAATTGATCGTGTGCTGCCTCCGATTAGCGGTTTTGTTTTAACGCAAGCGAAAGAAAGCCCACTGTCACAGGTTTTGATTCAATCACCCAAGCCTGGTTCACCTGAGAATGCTTCAATCTTGGCGGTGTGGCAATATGGTTTGGGGCGAACTGCTGTCTTGACTACGGATGCGGGAGCTCGCTGGACCTCCGCCTGGACGGAGTGGGCCGGTTACGAAAAATTCCACAGCCAACTGGTTCGCTGGTTGATGCGTCCAAGCGGCGACACAGGCAAGTACACCATTGCGACGCAGGTCCGAGATGGAGAGGTGCAGGTTGTCGTCAACGCACTGAACAAGGATGATTCGTTCAAAAACTTTCTGGACATGAACGCGTCCGTGTTAGGGCCCGATTTGAGCCCAATTCCACTTCGAATGCGACAAACGGCACCGGGCCGATACGTCGGCTCTTTTCCCGGTGACAAAGCGGGCAGTTATTTTGTCAATGTGCTGCCTGATGCCGGAGAGACCCCGCTGACAACGGGAGTAACAGTGCCTTACAGCGAAGAGTTTCGAGTGCGTGAAACAAATCAGACGCTCATCGATTCATTGGCGTCGATTCAACCACGCGGAGGAAGTGCTGGCCAGGTAACGCCTCCCCTCGACGAAAAACCGAGTGAGAAACTTGTCGATACCAATGCCTTTCGAGGTGGCTTAGAACTCGCCCGCAGCATTCAAGATGTTTGGCCTTGGTTTGTGTTGGCCGGATGCTGTTTATTTCTGGGGGATGTGTTTATCCGACGCGTCGCGGTTAATTTTTATTGGATCGGGAGTGCGTGGAATCGCGTTCGTGGCGGATCGGATGAGAAGGAATCGATTGTCACCGCGCGGCTTGACGCACTGCAAAAACAAAAAGATTCTCTGAGTGACTCACTGGAACGAAAACGCTCAAGTGTTCGTTTCGAACCGACCGCTGTCGATCACACCGATGCGGCTGATTTTGGTGAACAGGTCACCGAGTCGCAGGTGAAACCCAAAACCCAATCCGCGAACTTACCAGAGTCTCAGGGAGCCTCGTACACCGAGCGACTGCTCGAAGCGAAGCGGAAAGCGAACAAGTAAGGTGTCACTCGATACGGTGGTTTCGTAAAGAAACGTGCACCTAGAACAGATGGCTTGTCAGCATCGATTCATTTGGGTTAGTGCCCAAACCCGAAGAACTCATGCGTGCGGGTCACAAACTTTGGCTCGCCGTCGGTCTCGTAAGCTCCTTCCCCACCCTGGTTCCTTCCACGCGTGTAGGTCAGCCAAATGTTGGCACGTCCGAACAGGCCGCTGTAATCCAAGCCCCAAGTGCCTTCGCTCGGTTTGCGACAGCGACCGCGCCAAAAGGCGGCTCCACCTCCAACGAACCAAGCACTGTATTTTTCGTTGACGCTGCACGCGGCCCAAGGAGCGATGCTGTGCGGGTTGCCGGCCCGTTCATGGTCGGAGAGTCGATAGCGATAAGGAGGACAGTCACCCCGATTGCGGTCACCTGGTTTGGTCAGCAGAGGTTTTCTTGGACGGCCAGGATCTCGACATACACCGGGGCACTTGGCATTCCCGCAAATACAATTTTCGGCAGGGACCTGAACCCTGGTTTCCCCACTGAGCCGCAACGGGTCTTCCACCAGCACCTCTTTGGGGGGATGCCAATCAAGGTCACTAGGCGAGTCAATTCGAACCGGTTCAATCGGTAAACCATTCACATCATCAATCAGCGGCGCGCGATCTTGCCCGTGCGTTTGGGTGTGTCCAAACCCTAATCCGAGAATCAGGCAGGCTATGATGACGTGTGCTTTTTTTGCTAGCATGAGTGTATCAGCTTACACAGGGTGGTTCCTCGTATCGTGACAATCGGCTTGATCGGTGGTTCCACGCGAGCAGGAAGGCAAGCATCCGTGAAAAATTCTCTGTTCGTTTCAGTTTTACTGATCGAACCCATGATTTGAATTCTGCTTCGCAATCCGTCGCGTGAGTCATCGTGCATGTTGGGATCATCTGGATTTCCGAAACCTTCCGGCGGATCATGGTATTCGGTATGTACCGTTACGAGTCAGGTTGTAGTGATTGATCGGGTTTTCGGTCATGTGCCCTTCGGAATAGCGTTTGCCGATCGAATTGGATTTGAAAAATCGTCGGGTTGTAGACGAATCCAATTTTGCCCGAGACCGTTTTTGAGCGGTTGACTTTCGCTTGCTGAACAGGATGTTCACAGGTCGGTGACGTCGGTGACGTCGGTGACGTCGGTGACGTCGGGAGATCGGGCGTTAATGATAATTGTCGAAGATTTCCAAGGATGGAAAACATGCAAGCGAAAAATGAATGGCACGCAGGCGTACTGGCCAATACGCCTGCTTCTTGCCGCAAGAGAGTTTCACGTAGCGGTTCCGCGCGAAGCTTTATTGGATTTACGTTTTCCCTGATCGCCGGGTTGGGCATGGCGAATGCGGTTCAAGCTGAAGAGCCGGCTTTGTTTCAGGCGATGGCTTATCAGCAACCGCTTGACGAGGCGACGGCAGAGCCGATCCAGCAGACCAATGCGTTGGTGACTGCGGCGGATGATGACGAGACCGTCCCTAAGGAGCAGTACAATGCGTTATTGGAACGCATCGGGAACCTGGAATCGAATTGGAATGAATACCAGGACAAGTTGGCGGATGAAGCGGCTGCCAAAAAGAAAAAATCATCCTGGAAAATGAGTGGCCGTGTCCACTTGGACAATTGGAATTTCCTTGATACCGACGCGGGCACCAACTATCTCGAAAGTGGTGATCCACTGGTGCGTCCCGAGGATCGCTGGGACTTCCGACGAATTCGTTTGGAGTTCTCCGGGGAAGTTCCGAACAACATGTTGTTTCGGACCCAGATCGACTTCAACAATCCTAGTAGCGCCGAAATGAAGGACGTCTACCTCGGATTTAAGAATTTACCGCACAACCAAACCTTGTTGATCGGTAACCAGAAGCGTCCAATCGGGATGGACCACCTGAACAGTAGCCGTCACAACGTTTTCGCCGAGCGACCTTTAGCCGTTGAGACATTCAACGAGGATGCTCGACGTCTTGGTGTCTGTATGTATGGTTACTCCGAAAGCGACGTTATCAATTGGCGATATGGAGCCTTCATGCTGGAGAACATCGGTCGTGATGGGCGTTACCGTGGTAATTTCGATCAGGGTGGCCTGTATGGTCGATTAGCGGCTAGCCCGTGGTATGACGAGATCAGCGGTGGTCGAGGCTACTATCACTGTGCAATCGCCGGCTCTGCGAACGTGACCGATGGTAGCGCTGTTGGTGACGATCCAGGGGTTTCGAATCGCAACGAAGCTCGCTTCCGCACCCGCCCACTGGCACGGAGTTCAAGTCGTTGGTGGAATACCAATCGGATACCGGGAGCCGGTGGTTATCAACAATTGGCTCTTGAGTCTGTGTTGAACATTGGGGCTTGGCAAGTTACCAGCGAGTACTTTGGTAACTGGGTGCAACGGGATGCCGCCCTTGGTTTCTCTGGTGACGATCTGTTCTTTCACGGTGGTTACATCTTCGCGTCGTATTTCTTGACTGGCGAACATATTCCATGGAATCGTCGAGCGGGAACGATCGACCGTGTGCGGCCATTTGAGAACTTTTTTGTGGTTGACCGTTGTTGCGGCGGGACCGGAAAAGGATGGGGAGCGTGGGCGATTGCCCTTCGCTATGACTACCTTGATCTGAGCGACTCAGACATTCGTGGCGGTGTCGGTCACGCATTCACTGGCGGTTTGAATTGGTATTGGACTTCTTATTCGAAACTGCAAACCAACTTGGTCTGGGGGCAAATCAATGACGCCGGTCAGGGTCAAAATGACAGTGGGCCCGATGGCGCTACGGCACCGTTTTCTCCCGGAATTGATGGTGATTTTACCATCTTGGGTATGCGTTACATGATCGACTTTTAGTCGGCGAGCAGCATCGCGGCTGGGCGATCGTCCCGCGCCGCTTTTTCCACTATTCAAGCCATCAAGTTAGGAAGTTCGTCATGTCATTTAAACATATTTGCTGTGGTCCATTCGCAGTGATGATTCTTTTACTCGGGGGAATCACTGCGGTTCCGTCTCAGGCCGGTCTTCGCGATCACTGCATTGGTGATCAGACAGGTTGTTGCAAGCGTTGTCCGTCCTGCAATCATTGCTGCAATCTGGATGCCGAGGAAGTCGACGAGGAAAAAACCTGTTTCGAGGTCGAATCGAAAGAAATCTGTATCCCCAGAGTCGTTTTTCCTTGGCAAAAGAAGACCTGCCGTTCGTGTGACTCGTGCAGTGGCCTTGGTTGCAATGCCTGCGTACACAATGGTGCTAAGGTGCGTCGGATCTGTGTATTGAAGACGAAAAAGTACAATTGTCCCAAGTGCAAGTACACTTGGACGCCGGAAGAGAACGGATGCGATGTCGGTTCATGCGATACAGGATGTGACGTCGGTGCAAACATCATGATTACACAGCCTGCTCCGCAAACTCTACAACCGATAACGTCATCGAATCCAATCAGCCAGCCGACCTCGGTGCAACAATCCAATCGGGTACCGCAAGCGTGGATTCCGACGCCATCGGTTCCGTCAGTTCAGCCTTCGCCGAAAACGCCATCATCCGGATTGGTGCCTGTCAACGTTCGGCCATGGGTATCTAAGCCGAGTCAACGCTCCCTGTGGTCGTTGCCCTTGCCAATGGCGACGACTAACTGATTCGGACCGATTTGATCTTGTTCTTAAAAATCGAGGTTGCCGCCATAGGCAGCCTCGATTTTTTTTTGCCAGCTTCGCAGCGTGACACAGCCCTGTTGGGTGATGCAGCGATCAGTCAACACTTTCGGTGATCATTTGCTGTGGCGTTTCCATCACGGACCAGCCGATGGCCCATTGCAGTTGAAATTGTGCTTGGTTGTAATCGACGACCGAGTTCAAGTAGTCTCGCTGAGCTTGTTCAAAGGCTTGCAGCGACTGCAGCGTTTCAATGGGTAATCCTTGTCCCTCACGGATTCGGCTGAGGTCCCGTTGGTAAGAATCTTTTGCAGATTGAATCGCTTGTTTGCTGAGTTCGATTCTGCGGGCTCGGAATTGTGTTTGGCTGTGGAACTCACTCACTTCGCGGGCAACCTGATCCATGACCCGAGCGGATTCAAACCTTGCTTGTTGAACCTGGGAAGCTGATTCACGCCGGGCTGCGACTTCACCAAGTCCGAGTTGTCTTGCTTGCCATGCAATCGAGGCATCAAAGTCGTAGCGTCCATCGACGTTATCAACGTTGCTGCCGAGTCCTCCGCCGAAGCTTCCCGTGCTGAATCCGAGTAGCACACTGGGAACGAATGGTGCCCATTTTTGCCGGCGATGGGCCGCGCAGGCCGCTGCGACCAAGGCGCGTGATTCACGCAATTCAGGGCGTGAGCCGAGCGCGGTGGCAATCAACTCGGCGCGATCGGTTCCCTGGACGACAAATTCAATCGGAGCGATCGTTGGATCAAGGGGGACCATGGGTTGGCTGTGTGGCAGGCTGAGCGTTTGGACCAGGCGAGCGCGACGGACTTCGATCTGCTCGTCGGCCTGCAGTACACGATTATCGATGAAAGCGAGCTCTGTATTCAGTCGATCCGCGTCGGCCTGGAGCCCTTGGCCGGTGGCGGCAAAGTCGCTGGTGAGTTTGGCCAGATCAGCTGTTCGCTGCCGCGATTCCAGCAAAATCTGGTGATCGAGGTGAGCGGCCAGCCAATTCAGATAATCGACAGCCGCGTTCATGAGCTGACGCTGGTTGACGCCGTGGGCTGAATGTTGGGCGGCCCAGGCTTGCTTTTGAGTGATGTCTGGCTGAAAGATTGCATCCGCTAAATGGTATTGGGCAACGAGGCCGGGTCGTGGGGTCGTGCCGGCGCCGGTTGCACCGACTCCCAGTCCGGTTTGCAGCGAACTTCGGCTGACATCAACGATGTCCGCGTTGCTAGCTTGGTAATTCCCGTCGTGCCGATGAAAGCTCATCCCGGCTTGGAGTGTGGGAATCCAGAGGATTTTGGCTTGGCTCCATCTGGCGTAGGCTTCTTCGACTCGCCACCTAGCCAGTCCAACAGCGGGATGTTGTCCACCGATGGCAGCCAGGGCAGAGACGAGATCGAGCTCGATGCCTTGTTCGTTGCGGATTGGTTCGGTGATTGTTTGCGTGCTTAGGGCGACGTGATCGGCTGGGCCCATTTCAGTCAGTTCGGGTAGATCTGGCAGCTCGGCGATCTCTTTTGCCATCAAAGCGATCGCTGCCTCGGCCTGCAAAACCGCCATTGCTTCTTGAGATTGGGGCGGATCGGTTAGGGTTTGCTTGCTCTGGAGTTGCTGCGTTTCGAGATGTTTGGCCTGGAAAGCTTGCTTGGTCTGGGAGGCTTGCTTGGTCTGGGAGGCTTGCTTGGTCTGGGAGGCTTGCTTGGTCTGGGAGGCTTGCTTGGTCTGGGAAGCATTCGGCTGGGGCCTGTCACGATCTTGATCAGTCAAGATTTCTGACACGACCGGAACCCCAACTGCGCGGAGGTCTTTTGGGTTTCTCCGGCGAAAGCTGACTTCCCGAAAGCGACTGGAATCTTCGTCGGCTTCCGCGTTGATCACCGTTGGCTGCGAAAACGGTAGGCGTAGGCCTGGTGGAAGCGAACAACCACCACCGCAGAGGGCACCAGCGGAGAGGGTGCCTGCGATCAAGGCGAACAAATGGTCTCGTTTCATTGGCTTCATCTTCGGCGTCCGCGAGTTTTCTATTCCCTAGGGTTCGATCGGCACGAAGATTCGGGTCATACGGGTCGGATCGGTCGAGACAGTCCGGTTTCGACTGACTTGTGTACTGGTCGTGCGGGTTGGGCAAGATGTATCGGTCCCGAGCGGCCGAAAACTGGTCGAGTTTCGAGGCCAATGCCGTATTGGGCAAGTAAGATGCAGACGCACCCCTTTGTTTTGCTTTCTTTTCCGGACACTCCTTCATGCCCAGATTGTCTGATCCGATTTGTTGTTTGTGTCTTGTTTCGACGCTCTTTTCCCTGGGAGTGGTCGGTTGTGGGTCGCAAAGGCCGCCCGCTGGGGAATCGGCAGCGGCGAACCAAACTGCTGACCCCTCTTCTGCGGACTTGGTGACGAATCGGCGGCCAGCGGTCCGCACAGTGGCGGTGATGCAGCAGGAAGTCCGGCGGACTACCGCCCAGCCCGCTACGGTTCATCCGCTATTTCAAGCCGAGTTGCGGCCTCGGGTCGGTGGGTATGTGAAACAGCTGCAGGCAGACATTGGGGAGGTTGTGGAAGCAGGTGCCATTCTGGCCACCGTTGCTGTCCCCGAATTGGAAAAGCGTAGAGACGTGATCTCGGCTCGTGTGGATCGCAATCAGGCCTTGGAAGCTCAGGCCCAGTCCGGGGTGGAACTGGCGTCGGCCAATGTGCTGTCGGCCGAGGCTCGGCTGCAGCAGTCGCGATCAGAATTAGCGAGATCGAATGCTTCCTTGACGGCGGCCGAGGCAGAATTCAAGCGGACCTCGGATCTGGTGTCGCGTCAATCTTTACAGCAACGCGTGCTTGATGAGGTAACGATGCGGCGAGACGCCGAACAGGCGAGTTTGGATGCCGCCAACTCGGCCGTTGAGTCGACCAAGGCTGAGGTTGTAGTCGCCAATGCGAAGCGATCAGCAGCCGAAGCAGACCTTCGCGCGGCACAAGCAGAGACAGAAATAGCAAGACGCGAATTACAAGAAGCGGAGGTGCTACTTGCTTATGCTGAGATTCGAGCGCCATTTGCGGGGATCGTCACCGAGCGTCATATTGATCCAGGTGACTTGGTGATTCCTGACGACAAGACTCCCAGCACAATGCCGATGTTTGTCGTCAGCCAACTCGATAAAGTCCGGATCCGTATCCCCGTGCCCGAAGCCGAGGCTGCCTTGGTCAATCCCGGTGACGCGATCCAATTTACCTTTCCAGCATTTGCCGATGAGCAGCTTGAAGCGACGGTCACGCGTGTGTCGGGCAGTCTTGATCGTGACACACGTACGATGCTGGTTGAATCCGAAGTGGACAACGTCGATCGGAAGTTGGTGCCAGGGATGTTTGCCATGGCATCGATCACGTTGTCGACCAAATCCGAAGTGACGGTGTTGCCCGCTCGATCGATTCGTTTTGATGAAACGGGGAAAGCTCACGTTTATGTGCTGCAGTCAGATGAGACTGTTTCGATGGTTGAGATTGTGACCGGCACGGATGAGGGAAGTTGGATTGAGGTTCTCTCACCGCTGCAGCCTGGCCAACTTGTGGTCGATGCTCATCGCGAGCGTTTTAAAGATGGGCAGGCAGTACGCGTGTTGCCCCCCCGGTAATTGCTCCCCCGGTTGCGGTGCACGCTCTTTCAAAAGGGTGCGCCAGCCGCTCGCTCGGTCGTTGTCCCACTGGTTCTCGTTGGATTTTCTTGATGCGTCTTATTTCCTTTTCCCTCGGCAATCGTTTCGCGGTTCTTTCCCTTGCGATTGGATTGTGCGTGTTGGGTGCGGCCGTGATTCCACGGATCACGATTGACATTCTGCCGGATTTCAAGGAGCCAGTCGTCGTTAGTTTTTTCTCCTATCCTGGTCTACCGACGATGGATATGGAGAAATCGGTGACTTCGCGGGTGGAACGCGCGTTGACGCTGGCCGGGAGTATCGAGCATCAGGAATCACGCACGGTGCCTGGTGCTGCCGTCATCAAGATTTTCTTTCAACCGGGGACTGACCCGAGTTCCGCGATGAACGATATCGTGAACCTTGAAGCAAGCGATATGTTCCATCTACCGCCAGGGATTGAGTGGCCATTCACGTTGCGGAGTGAACCGGCCAATTTGCCGGTTGTGTTGGCTGCCATTTCCGGCGACGGTCTCAGTGAATCAAAACTTTACCAGATCGGTTATTACGCGGTCCGAAATAAGATGGGCGGATTGAAGGGAGTGCAGATCCCTCACCCGTTCGGCGGGAAGTTTCGGCAAATGATGGTCTACGTTAACCCATTGAAACTGCAGGCGTATCACGTCAGTGCACCCGATGTGGTCAAAGCGATGCGGAAAGCGAACCTTGTGCTGGCCTCGGGAACGGCTCGGCTTGATGGGACCGACTATCAGATTCATCCGCGGAACACACTGCCCACCGTGGAAGAGATCGAAGCGATTCCCGTTGCCGTGCGAAATCAGCGTCCCATTTACATTCGAGATGTGGCACGTGTCGTCGATGATGCCGCGTTGCAATACAACGTCGTTCGCGTCAATGGCAAGCGAAGTGTGTATTGTCCGCTGCTTCGCGAGCCAGGTGAAAACACAATTGAGGTGGTGGATCGAATCTACGAGGGGATCGCGACCGAAATTCCTAAGATGAAAGAACGGGGGGACATTCCCGAGGCTGCTGACGTGACGCTCGTCTCAGATCAATCGCATTACATTCGCATTGCGATGTCCAACCTGTACCGGCAACTTGGCTTGGGAGCCATTCTGGTCACGATCGTGGTGCTGGTGTTCCTGAAGCGTTTTGTACCAACGATCGTCATCTTGGGGACCATTCTGTTGGCGGTTCTAATCGGGGCTCTCGGTTTTTCATTCACCGGGCAGACGATCAATGTGATGACGTTGGGCGGCATTGCCCTGGCGATTGGCACGGTGGTCGATGCAGGGATCGTCGTGGTCGAGAATATCATCCGTCATCAAAAGATGGGGAAGTCGGCGTTGGTCGCTGCTCGAGATGGAAGTAACGAAGTGGCCGGTGCCATTTTTGCCGGGACGGTCACGACGTTGGTGGTGTTCACGCCTGCTGTCTTTCTCACAGGGATGATTAAGTATTTATTCGAACCACTCTCTCTCGCAGCCACCTTCACGATTGGTGCCTCGTACTTTTTGGCGCTGACCGTGGTTCCGGCTTACTGTGCAAGTTTCGTCCGTCCGCGACCCTCCGATAGGGAGAATAGTGAGACGGGTGCCGGTAGCGATCTGGCTGATGATGGCACTCAGCCGCGCGGGGTTTACGGTAAGCTCATGGCCCAAACGCTTCGGGCGCCAGTGGGTGCAACCGTCGCGATTGTGGTGATTGCGGCGAGTCCGTTTGTGTTGTGGCCGTTCCTCGGCAGCGAGTTGTTTCCAAACGTAGATGCCGGAACATTCGAGATTCGGTTGAAAACAACTCCCGGGTCTGATCTCGAAGAAACCGAAGCCTTAGTTGCCAAGATCGAGCAGTCGATCGAAGAGGTGATCCCACCGGATCGTATCGATGCGATCATCTCTAATATCGGCTTGCCGGTCGGAAAAGGTGCTGGTTTTTCGACTGTGCTGAGTTCAAACTCGGGACCCGACACCGCGTACATTATCGTCAACTTGAAGCAATCGGGTTGGCGTGAGTCCACCGAGACCTACGTCGATCGGCTTCGTCATGTGCTGGGTGAACAATATCCGATGGAGCAATTCCTGTTTGTTTCGGGTGGGATTGTGAATATGGCGCTCAATCGTGGTGTACCGACACCGATTAGTGTTCAGGTCTCTGCCGGAACGGTCGGTAAATGTCGTGAAGTGGCGGACAAGGTTGTCACTGCGGTTCGCGATATTCCCGGCGCCGTCGATGTTCAAATCGCTCAATCTTTGGACTATCCACAATTTGACGTACAAGTTGATCGAACCCGCGCCAAGTATCTCGGTTTGGATCAAGAAGAAGTCGCAGAGACGATACTGACGGCGATGGGGTCAAGTGTTGGTTATGCACCGACGATCTGGATCGATCCCAAGACGGGTGTCGATTTCTTTATGGGCGTTCAATACGAAGATAACCAACTGCAATCGCTCGACGATCTCCGTAACATCCCACTGTCGCTCAACACGCCGGATGGGCCGCGAACCATTCCTCTGTCGAATGTTGCGACGGTCAATCGGGTCAACATCCCCGGCGAGATTGCTCACTACAATATTTCTCGGGTCAACGATGTTCACATCAATGTGTCGGGGCGAGACATTGGATCGGTTGCACGTGATGTGGAACGAGTGCTCGACACCATTGAGTTGGAAAGTGGGGTGGCGTTGCAGATTCGCGGGCCTGTTGAAACCATGAAGACCGGCATGTCACGGTTATGGGCCGGATTGATTGTTGCAGCACTATTGGTCTATTTGGTGCTGATGGCACAGTTTCGTTCGTTTGTCGATCCGCTGATCATCATGCTCGCCGTGCCATTGGGCTTGAGCGGTGTTGTGCTGGTGCTGTTTGCCACCGGCACCAACCTCAATATTCAATCATTAATGGGAACCTTGATGATGGTGGGCGTCGTTGTCAACAATTCCATCTTGCTGGTGGAATTTGCCAACCGTCGGTTGGCGGATGGAATTGCCCCAGCGGCGGCTGCTTTGTCAGCGGCACAGGTGCGACTGCGGCCAATCTTGATGACCTCGCTAACGCTGGTGGCATCCATGTTGCCACTTGCGATTCAGTTTTCGCCCGGTAATGAGGCGATGATTCCGTTGGCAAGAGCGTTGATGGGCGGCATGATCGTTTCGACGATTCTGACACTCGTGCTTGTGCCCTGTGTGTATACGTTGGTCCATCGGCATTCGAGCAGCGAACCGGTGACGACCTGACGTGACCGGGGCTGATGTGTTGAGGGTGGGTGCAGCGAATTGCTCTGGTGCGGCCGAGTCAGATTGCTTCGTTGCCCCGTTCACCGGTCCGGATTCGTATACAGTCATCCATTGGTAGCACAAATATCTTGCCGTCGCCAATCTCTCCTGACTCGCCAGTGCGGCCTCCTTCGACGATGGCATCGATGGTTGGCTGTACAAATTCTTCATTCACGGCGATTTGCAGCTGGACCTTGCGTAATAGGTTGACGCTGCATTCATGTTCGCGGTGGGCGGCTGTTTGACCACGTTGCCTTGCAAAACCCTGGCAATCCATGACGGTCAAACGTACCACTTCAACATGCGTGAGGGCTTCTTTGACAGCGCTCAGTTTACCGGGCTGAATGATAGCAATGATCAATTTCACGGTTGTCCAGGGCTCGCAACGAGAGAATTGAAGATACGGTTCGCTGGCACGTGCGTATACCTAACGATGAGCCTACCCGATCTGCGTTGGACGAACAGAGTAGGACTTCGCAAACGAAAAGAGTCGGCTCCCGAAGGAGCCGACTCTCGGAGAAACAACTAAACAATCGCCATACATCAGAACCACTCTCCCGGGCAGATGAGGCGGACACCCGACCGGGAAAGGAGACTCGTTCCTTCAGTTGATTGCTAAGTAGTCTTTACGCTTATTTCGTGTCTCATCGTTTACTGAGCCGACCTGCAACGCCGGAGCGATGCAGCAAGAGCCGAAACGACTTCGAATTTGGCCCTGTATTGAGTAATGAAACGGTGAGGGAACATCCCTCTTTTTCCATGAGAACCAATTAAAGCATTTCGCGCGCCAAAACTACGTGATGTCCGGCTTTGTGTTCGTAAGTGTTGATTTTTGTGTGACTTACGTTGTTTCTTTTTTTTTGATTTCATGCGATGGAAGTCAGTGGAATTCCCGCTGCTTAGATGTTGTGCATTGTTGGGTGGAATGAAGCACGTTTGTTAGGCAGGATGCGGTTCTGCGCGGCCAGCTCCGCTATTCGCGTCTTGCTGATCTGCTGTCGAAGGATTGCTGAGAGCTACCGATTTCGATTGGTGTTGTTCGGACAAAAGTGATCGAGGGCTGTCGCAATGTGTTTTGGCAAGCCGATTATTGTTGGTTGTTTTTCGACCGTTTGCCCCAAGTTCTGCAGAATTCACTCCGCCAAGATTA
>JARGNK010000184.1:0-8552 GCA_029213145.1 Rubripirellula sp.
GGTGGGAAGATTAGCGAGCGGAGCCAGCGCCGTTCTCCGCATTGTTGTCGAGGTTGATTCAACTGATTCGATTTCCCATTCTGCAGAAGTGATCGCGTCGGATCAATTTGACCCAGACTCGACCCCTGACAATGGAATCGAGGCAGAAGACGATCAGCAAACTGTCTCGATCGGTACCTGTTTGACGCGTGAGCGTTTGCCGGGAGGCTCAATGGGCTTTGTTTACGCTTGCGCAGCCCAGCCAGGGGCGATGGTCGCCTTCGCACACAGTACTGCTCGCGGAGAAACGCATTTCCCACAATATGGTGTCACGGTCGATATGGCCGAAGCTGAGGTCTTTGCCATGGCCATTACTGATTCAAACGGATTCGCCAGGGTGCCTGAGCTCACTCGTGAATCGGATGCAGGAGAGACGTTTCTGACTCAAGCGTTTCAACTCGGGCCGGGAGCGGGGAAGAGTAACACAATCGTCTTTCGGGCTCGAGAAATCGATCCCGCAATGCCTGTGATCGATCTTGCAACTTTCGACACGAATCGATCAGACCCAATCGATGTCAATGACGATGGGCGGATCACTTCACTCGATGCGTTGATTGTCATCAACCGTTTGGGATCGCTTGCCGGCAGTGGTGAATTTCAGAGGGAATCTGTCGCTGGCGGTCATGTGTACCCGGATACCAATGGCGATGGCCGATTGACGGCTCACGATGCTTTATTGGTGATCAATCGCCTCGCAATAAAACATCAACAATGGGGTCAGTCAAAGGAACGCAGATCGGACTGGCTGGACTGAACAATCGGCGGGTTTGTTGAGGGTGCAAAAACGCGACATGTTGAGGGTGCAAATACGCGACAGTGGAATGGTGTGCAACCGTCATATCCCGATCTCAACAGCAGATTCATCAGGCCATTTTCCGCACTTTCGCTCTGGAATACGGCCGGGGGCCGTGTGATGTAATACTCTTCTCGTTAGCCCATCACTATTTCCGAATATGACCCCCTGAACACTTTATCTCCGTCGATAAAGGCAAACCAAGTGCAAGCTTGGGACGCAAAGTCATGGGTCCACAATTACAGTGGATCGCCAGACCGCCGAAGGGATTGGAAGTGAGTGATTTGCAATCACGCCTACTCAGGAACCAATTCGATGCGAAGCAACACGTTTGTACGCATGGGGGGAATCGGTTTAATGCTGCTTTTCGCAGCATCAGCGGCCACGGCTGACGAGGATTCGGTCAACAAGAACGAAGCACCGATCTACAAGATCGAAGAAGATTGGGAGATGCACATTCAACATCCCGATCCTGAGATCTGCTCGCCGCAAGTCACTTTCTTCACGTCGCCCAGCACCGACTCGGAAGACGACTATTTTCAGTTGCAGATGAACTACCACGCCGATGAGTGGTTTGACGGTGGGGGCTTCCATGTCGCCGCTGTGTGTGATGGTGACACCATTGATGAAGCTCGAAGTGGCACCAATGCGCCATTGGCATTCACAAGCGACAGGATCCGATGGACCAATGTCATGGCCGCCATTGGTGGGCAACTCCTATTCGCAGTGAAGGATGGTCATGGGAATCAATGGGGGAATTTTGGAGGCCCAGACTATTTAGTGCGAATCGACAGCGAGCACTTCTCTGACTTATCAGCCTACGATCCAGCCCAAAGTCTTGAAGCCGTCGATGTCGGCTTCGGAGCGAATCGGGTAGCAGAGATCACGCTGAAGGAAGTTCGAATCTATCGTACCGATGGAACTACGCAAGCCATCGAAGTGAACCTGCACCCTTAGTGCGGTTCATCAATAACGAATTCTCGACTTCAAAGGTTCTGTCATGAAATATTTATCACCGACCGTCGTGCGCGGTCATCAGCAAAAATCGCATCTTAGATCGAGGCATGTCGGTCGGAAACGCCGTGGGGCGGCAGCCATCTTGGGCCTATTCCTCACCATCAGTCTGATCATCTTGACAGCCGTCGCGCTCGATTTCGGACGCATCAACGTCGGGCAAACGGAGATGAAGCGTTCTGCCGATGCAGCAGCGATGGCTGCCTGCTGGGAAATGCATGATAATCGTGTCGCGAGCGAAAGCACGACTGTCATTCACTCGGCAGCCGCACAGGCTGCCAATGAGTTTGCCTCGTACAACTCGATCGGCGAACAAGCACCGATATTCAACAGTTCGGATATTGTTCTCGGGACGTATGGTGCCGATCAATCGTGGAGTACGGGGGATCCAAGTTCATACAACGCTGTCCGGCTTACACTTCGGCGACAATCTGGCGCCAATGGAGAACTGCCTTTATTTTTTGGGGCCCTGACGGGTCGCGGCAGTCAGTCGCTGAGTACGACCTCCACCGCAGCCATGTTCAATACGATTGTGGGCTTTTACGAGCCTCCGACCTCAGAAGAAACACTCGGGATGCTTCCAATTGCCCTGGACGAACCAAGCTGGTTGGCGGCAATCGCGGATGCGACTGAGGACAAGTATGAATTTTCGAATGGAACCGTCTCGTCCGGGTCAGATGGGATTTTTGAAACCAATCTGTATCCCAAGGGAGGTGGGTCACCCGGCAACCGCGGAACCGTCGACATTGGAGCCGCTAACAACAGTACCGCTGACCTTTCGCGTCAGGTGCTGTATGGAATCTCCCAGCAAGACTTTGTCGACCTAGGCAAACCTTTGGAGTTTGATTCGAACGGCGAATTGCTGCTGAATGGAGATACAGGGATCAGCGCTGGGATCAAAGACGAGCTAGCTACGCTGATTGGCAAGACGCGAATGATCCCCATCTTTCGTTCGGTAGCGAACAACGGCAATAACGCAATGTATACGATTGTTCGCTTCGAAGGTGTGCGAATTTTAGACGTCAAATTAACTGGCAAGAAGAGTCTGAAGCGTGTCATCGTCCAACCGGCAACGGTCGTCGCGCGAGGAGCGAAAATTGACACAACCGGGACGCACTACAGCACTCATCTGGTGACCCCCGTGATGCTAGTGGAGTGATTAGTTTCGCGTTTATTCTTCTATCGAGCAGCGACCTGAAAACCCATCGAGTAAGTTCATGCAATATCGTCATTACGGAAAACTGAGAGTGGCAAAAAACAGGACGGCAACGTCGAGAGCTGGTACATCCGCGATCGAGTTTGCCATGGTCGCTCCCTTAATGGTCGCCTTTACGTTCGGCTTGGTGGAGGTTGGTAGGATCATGTTGGTCAAGCAATCGGCCACCCATGCGACCAGGGAAGGGGCCAGGATGGCCATCAAGCCATCCTCGACGAGCGATCAAGTAAAAGAGCGTGTTGAGGAAGAACTCGCACTAATGGGCATCGATTCTGCGACCGTTGTCATTACTCCGAACGCCATCCAAGAATCAGAACCAGGCTCGCAGGTCCGTGTTCAAGTTGATATTGCGATTGAATCGATCAGCTGGGCCCCCGGTTTCTTTAATTTTGGCACAGCGGCCATCAGCGCAGAATCTTCGATGCGACGCGAAAGCACACAGTAACTCGCGTCTGTCCGTAGTCAGCCTGCTGCCGTCCGGAAGCGGACGAACCCGTCCCGGCGGGAATAGTTTCGAGTTGCCATTAAATGCAATGCTTTCGGCCTAGCGGCGGCATCCTATCAGCACAACTCATCGTGCATGTGGTAGCCCTGCCGAGGAAGTAAGACGCCAATTTGCTGCGATATCATGAGGGTATTGGATTCGGTGTACACTGTTTCCTTTCACACACCCCTCGCTTCCCGGGAAGGATCGATGATTCGCCCTGTCTTTCTTGCAACTTTGCTCTGCACCTTCAGCCTTACAACTTGGTGCGTCGCACCCAGTGATGCCGCCGAACAACCCAATATTATGGTGTTCTTGGTCGACGACATGGGAGTGATGGATACGTCGGTACCATTCTTGACCGATCAAGACGGAAAGCCGAAGCGTTATCCTTTGAATGATTATTATCGCACTCCAAGCATGCAGCGATTGGCGTCGCAAGGAATTCGCTTCAACCAGTTCTACGCGATGAGCGTCTGCTCACCGACGCGCATTTCCATTATGACCGGTCAAAATGCCGCGAGGCACGGAGCGACGAATTGGATCAATCCGCGGAGTAACAACCGTGGTCCGAAGGGTCCGCCTGACTGGAACTGGAGAGGGCTGAAATCGGGTGAGCTGACTTTACCATCGCTTCTTGCCAACGCTGGATATCAAACGATCCATGTTGGCAAGGGACACTTTGGCCCCGACGACTCAGAAGGTTCGGAACCCCTAAACCTTGGATTTCAAGTGAATGTCGGTGGAGCTTCGTTCGGCGCACCAGGGAGCTATTATGCCAAAGAGAACTATGGCAAGGGAACCAAGAGGGAGCATCATGCGGTTCCACACTTGGATCAATATCATGGAGGTGAAACCTTTTTGACCGAAGCTTTAACGATCGAAGCCAAGGCCCGTGTAAGTGATGCCGTGCAGGATGGTAAGCCGTTCTACCTCTATATGTCGCATTATGCGGTTCACGCGCCGTTTCATTCGGATCCGCGATTCGCTGATCACTACAAAGATTCTGGAAAGCCAGCCAATGCCCAAGCGTTTGCTACCTTGATTGAGGGGATGGATAAGTCACTAGGCGATCTACTCGATCACTTTGAAACGCTTGGCGTTGCTGAAAATACTCTCGTTTTTTTCCTTGGCGATAATGGCTCTGATGCCCCCTTGGGGCATCAACATGCCGTGGCGTGTGCAGCTCCATTGCGTGGAAAAAAAGGGGCACACTATGAAGGTGGAATGCGAGTTCCGATGATCGCGGCCTGGGCAGAGCCAATTATTGGGCATCCGTTGCAAAAGAAAATGGCGATCCCAGCAAATCGAATCCAAACTCAAGTAGCGTCGGTCGAAGATTTGTTCCCAACCGTTGCAGAGATCACACACGTTAAGGTTCCCACTGAACACACGCTCGATGGAAAAACTCTGACAACGTTGTTAACGGGAACAGCGGACGCGAATCGAGAACCCACCTTCTTGATGCATTACCCTCACTCACCTCATCGCAGTAATTACTTCACCTGCTATCGTGATGGCGATTGGAAAGTGATCTACCACTACTTTCCTTCAAAGGCCTCTGAGGGGTCACACTATCAACTGTACAACCTGGCCAAAGATCCATTCGAATCCACCAATTTGGCATCGGGAAATCGCGGGAAGTTGAGAGAAATGATGGAAAAGTTGGGATCCGAGCTCGATCGTCACGATGCCCGGATGCCTTTCGACGGTGAGCCGATCTTCCCCAAGACTGGCGATGAACTCGCGGTCAAAAATTAGATTGTGAAAAGTGAACCGCGAAACATAAACATCGGGGCAAGTTGAGTTTCGCAGAATAGGCGGTTACCCATTGCCAAAAGTGAGTCGAATGAACCGATCCCTGCTTGGTTGGATCGTATTGGTCATCAGTACAACGGTAGTGCTAGGCGATGAGTTGCCAGACATCTACGACACGCAAGAAGTTAGCGAGCGACTGCGCACCCCCGCGGAAGCGCTCGCGGCGATCGAGTTGCCAGACGGTTTTAAAGCGACTTTGTTTGCTGCTGAGCCTGACGTGCGGCAACCCATCGCCTTGACCACCGACCATCGCGGTCGCTTGTGGGTGGCCGAAAATTATACGTATGCGGAACGAGAAAGGAATTTCGACACATCGACGCAACGGGATCGCATTCTGATTTTCGAGGACGTTGATGGCGACGGACAATTTGACAAGCGAACTGTGTTCTGGGATCAAGGTAAGAAAGTCACAAGTGTCGAAGTTGGCTTCGGTGGGGTTTGGGTGCTAGCGGCGCCCGAACTGTTGTTTATTCCCGATCGAGATGGAGATGATCGACCCGATGGTGATCCCGAGGTCATCCTCAACGGTTGGGATGACGATCGAATACGCCATAATATTGTCAATGGATTGCGTTGGGGCCCTGATGGTTGGTTGTATGGGCGCCACGGGATTCAAGCAACTTCCTTGGTGGGATCCCCCGGAACACCACCTGAGCATCGAGTTCAAATGGAATGTGCGATTTGGCGATACCATCCGACGCGACGGCAAGTGGAAGTCGTCGTAAGGGGCACGACCAATCCCTGGGGAATGGATTGGGATCAGCATGGACAGCTATTCTTCATCAATACCGTTATCGGGCATCTTTGGCATGTGGTTCCGGGGGCCTACTATCAACGAATGTATGGGGATCATTTCGATCCGCATGTTTATCAATTGCTGCCACAGACTGCCGACCACTTTCACTGGGACGTGTCGGAAGAGTCTTGGAGTGACACGAAGCGAAAGGGTGTCACGTCAGGAACGGACAAGGCAGGTGGCGGACATGCTCACCAAGGAATGATGATCTATGCAGGTGATAATTGGCCAGATAAATATCGCGGGCAGTTGTTTACCTTCAATTTTCATGGGCGACGAATAAACGTCGATCGTTTGGAGCGGCATGGAGCAACCTATACAGGGCGACATGAAAACGATTTCATGCGGTCGGGCGATCCGTGGTTCCGAGGCATTGAAATGGTTTATGGGCCCGATGGTGGCGTGTACATTGCCGACTGGTCTGACATTGGCGAATGCCACGAAAACGACGGAGTGCATCGTTCGTCGGGGCGTTTGTTCAAGATTGTCTACGGCGATACCACGCCGATGTCTCATGACTTGTCAAAGCGAAGTTCCCTTGAACTCGTCAAGTTGCTGGGGCACCGCAATGAGTGGTTCTCCCGTCACGCTCGGCGATTGCTGCAGGAGCGGGCCGTCGCCGAAAAAGGCAACGCTAGTCAAATCATGTCCGATCAGGAATTGACCGAGGTGATCGATCATCTTCGGAGGGATTTTGAAAGCAGCGACGCTTTGCCCCATCGCTTACGTGTGATGTGGGCGTTGTATTCGGTGGGAGCGGCCAATGAAACGTGGCTAATTAATCGACTGGCTGACCTCAATGAACATGTCCGTTGCTGGGCGGTGCAGTTGATCATCGATCAGGGAGCCCCGACCTCGAAAGCTCGTAAGGCGTTGGAATCGCTCGCCGCGAAGGAAGAATCTGGTTTGGTGCTGAGTTTTCTGGCATCGGCCTTGCATCGTTTGCCTCACCAAGAGCGCTGGGTTCTGGCATCCCAGTTGGCGTCCCATCAAGCGTTCGCAAATGATTCTCATTATCCACTCTTCGTCTGGTACGGAATTCAGCCAGCGGTCTCTGGTTTTCCGGGCGAGGCGGTGAAGCTCGCGAAGCGTTCTCGTTTACCTCTCTTGCGCGAGCATTTGGCTCGACGCCTGACCGAGGAAGTCAAGCATCAGCCGCAGGCCGTGAATGATTTAGTGAAACTGATTTCGGTCGAGCAAACCGATGAAGCAACTGATATCCTGCGAGGCATGCACGCTGCATTGCAGGGGCGCAGCAAAGTTGCTGCCCCTGCCGATTGGGATCGTGTTGAGTCTGCGTTTGCTGGTTCTAAGTCTGAGGCTGGCGAATTAGCACGGGACTTGTCGGTCATGTTTGGCAGTGGGCAAGCATTGGAGGACTTAATTCAATTAGTTAAATCGGATGGAACTCCATTCGATGTCCGGCGGCGGGCGATTCGCGCACTTGTTAGTGCTCGTGCAGAGGGGTTCGCGTCGACCCTCCAGCAACTCCTGACGAAGCGTTATATCAACGTGGAAGCGATCCGCGGCCTGGCGGCGTACCAAGATCCCGAGACAGCAAGCTTGTTGCTCAAGCACTTTGAGCGTTTTTATCAGCCCGCAAAAACCGAAGCGATTTCAACACTTGTTTCCCGGCCTGAGTTTTGTTCGGTCTTATTGGATGCGATTCAATCAGGAACGATTGAGCGGGATGAGGTTTCACCTTTTCAGATTCGCCAAATGCAGTTGTTTGAAATACCAAAGCTCAACGATCAAATCTCGCGTTTGTGGCCAGAGCTTCAGCAGATCCCCGCGAAAAAGCAAAAGCAGATTGCCAATTATCAGAAACAGCTGACTCCTGAGGTACTTTCGCAGGCAGACCTTTCTCAGGGACGACTGCTCTTTCGACAACATTGTGGTAAGTGCCACAAACTGTTTGACGACGGAGAAACCATTGGACCACCACTTACCGGAACCCAACGAAATCAGCTTAATTATCTGCTTGAAAATATCGTGGACCCAAGCGCGACAGTTTCCAAAGATTATCAGTTGAGCATCGTTTTGACCGATGACGGACGCGTGCTCAATGGAGTCTTACTATCTCAAGACGAACAGACAATTACGCTTCGGACGACGGACGAACGCTTAGTCTTATCGCGGGACCAGATCGAGACGATTCGCGAATCCGCTCTTTCGCTGATGCCAGATCAGCAACTGGATGTCATGTCTGCAGATCAAGTCCGAGATTTGATCGCGTACTTAATGTCGCCCAGCCAGGTTCCTTTACCGTAATGGCGATCAGCCCAGGTAGGGCGATATCGACTGCCAGTGTGATATCGACTGCCAGTGTGATGTTGCCTGCCAGTGTGATGTTGCCTGCCAGTGTGATGTTGCCTGCCAGTGTGATGTTGCC
>JARGNK010000184.1:8652-9866 GCA_029213145.1 Rubripirellula sp.
AGTGTGATGTTGCCTGCCAGTGTGATGTTGCCTGCCAGTGTGATGTTGCCTGCCAATGTGATCTTGCCTGCCAATGTGATCTTGCCCGCGAACGCTCACGCGTCGAAATCGCCGTCTCTGCAAGCCTGCATTGCCATGAATGACGCGTGCTTACCAGCGTGCCGGGAACATGGGACCGCGGAATCTTAAACTCCACCAGATGCGGACAAGATCGCTCGCTATCGTTTCTTCGCGACGAATGGCGAACCGCTACTCACAGCGTGATAGCTTGGGTCTTGCTGGCGAAACATCATGAGTTCCCCGATGTTCTCATGCGTCAGTACCCCGATTACCTGATCCCCCTCAGTAACGGGAAGGCTGCTAACCCCGAGCATTTGCATCTTTTGCAGCGCTTGCGGTAAGGAGTCGGTATGCGAGATGGAGACCTCATCGATGGGCACCATCGCTTCTTCGATCGAAACGTCGGGGCCTCGCTGTTGAATTACCTGCATCGCGCGGCTTCGATACAGCATTCCGACTGGAAGTCCGTCGGCCGTGACAACCGGAAAATCTTGCTGCATGCCAGCGATTAACTGATCTCTAATGAAAACGATCGGCTGGTGAGATTCAACCGTCGCAAACCGGGAGATCATCGCCGCGCCAACATTCAAATTTCCAATCAGGCTTGTTCGTCGAACTTGCGCAGCCTCGCCTCGGGCCCCTAGGTACACAAAAATTGCGATAAAGATAAGCAATGGGTTATATCTCAGTCCGATGACTGCAAAGCCAATCGCGATAAACTGGCCGATGGTTGCCGCGATGTCGGTCGCACGAACACGGTCCATGCGGAGCGCCAACAACGCTCGCAGTACGCGTCCACCATCCATTGGGAAGGCAGGGATAGCATTAAAAAGAACCAGAAAAACATTGATTGTCAGCAAGGCTTGCCAAAACTGCACGCCCGACATTCCCAGCTCCAATGAGAAAGTCGATGCAGCCAGAGCGCCATAAGCCAGTAATCCGGCACCAACCAACAGGGCGATGACAACATTGACGGCAGGACCAGCGACCGCGATCACAAGCTCTTTGATTGGATCCGTTGGCATTTCGCGTAATCTTGCAACACCACCGATTGGGAATAGCGTGATATCCTGCGTTCCAATGCCGTACCGTCTGGCAGCGAGCGCGTGGCCGTACTCGTGCAGCAGCACCATCAGGTACAGCGCCGGGATGAA
>JARGNK010000184.1:9876-13309 GCA_029213145.1 Rubripirellula sp.
CGTACTCGTGCGCGACGACACAGGCAAACACGGCTAGTATCAATAACACATTCACCGCAGCAGCTAGCAGATCGCTCCCCGCAAGGAGCGGTTGCACCCCAACCCAAGCGACAAGCAACAAAAACGTCCAATGTATTTTTAAGTCGATTCCGGCAATCCGGCCAATGTGATAAGCGCCGCCCATGATCGATTCTCCTTAAACCGTATTGTACGTCATGTCACTTTATCTCAGATGCTAAACGAGTATCCGGAGCATGCTTTTATCCGAAACTCGCCTTACGGCAGTGACCAAACCACCATGCGATTTCAGCGGGATGAAGCCACCCGCCAACGGCTTGCGGCCTTTGGCTGATGAGGACGCGAATTTACCGATTCATTGCCTGAAGTATCTGCCCACGGCCTTTTCGCTAGCGGCTTTGTTGTTTGCCGCTTTTTCGTTTGCCGCTTTTTGGTTTGCGGACATGATTTACGTGTTTTCCAAATTTGATTCTCCAGGTTGCGGTTCAGCAGTTGGGAACTGAATACCTGGCTGTGCAGGATCCCACCACTCTGGCCGGAGGATCTGCTTTTGGAGAGAGCTACCAAGGACATGAATTCCGCCGCCGCTTTCCCCTGTTGGCAAATACTCGATAAAGTACGGGGAGGCAGTTTCAACCAATTCACTGGGAATGCTTGGTCAACAAGATGGAAGATTTGTGGTTCGCGATCGCTGTGATGTCTATGCTTTCGCTTATTGCGGGTAGTGTGGCCTGCTGGTACTCACCTGAAAAACGGAATCCTCAGATCGTTTGGATCACGTTGCTTGTGGTGGGAATGTTCGTATTTATTTACTACGCGGCTGGACACCTCATCTGGGCGACGTGGATTAGAAGCACGGCGGTGATTATTTGGTCGAACTGGACGCCGCTCTTTGCGGCGGCAGCGGCAGGAACGTGCTGGCGACTGCACGAGACGCCTCGATGGCGAAGGTTCATTCTTGCCGGTTCGTTGACTCTCATCACGATGGCATCTGTCTTATGGCCTTTCCTTGGAATGGCCTTGAGGGAGCAGCCACAAGGTGGCAATCAGTGGGAAGGGCAAGTCGCGATGCAAACGTTTTGGTCGACTTGCAGTCCAGCCGCAGGCGCCACGTTTTTGAGAGCGGGCGGCGTTTCAGCCAGCGAAGCTGAATTGATTCCGCGTTGCTTGACGGCCTCCAGTGGCACGCCAGCGCTCGGACTCTATCGCGGCCTAAAAATTACCGCCAATCAAAATGGTCGCGATGTGATCGCTGAAATATCGACGATTGACCAACTCATGGATGGCAAGCAATATCCAGCAATCCTACTGGTGGCATTGCCACTGACGGGGGTCGAGGATCCTCGTTACGCAGACAATTGGGGTTGGATCCCTGGAACTGGACATTCGGTCGTCGCTTTAGCGGCCAACGGAGATGGGTTGCTAATCGGCGACCCTGCCGTCGGTCGAGAATATTGGAATCGCGAAGACCTCGAAGTTTTATGGCGAGGCGAAATGATTCGGTTTGCTGAGGACTTACCCGAAGCAAATTAATACATCTGAGCGACTGATTACGACAGCGGCAGGCTGACGAGTAAGTCATTTCTTCGCGGGCCGTTTACGACTGATCGCAACGCATGAACGACCAAGCATGATCAGAGTAGGTAAGATCGCAAAACTTCGACCGACTGGTTCGCCGCTAGCTTGCTCAGGGCTCGTTGCTCAATTTGCCTAACCCTCTCGCGGCTGACCCCGATCACATTCGAAATCTCTGCGAGCGACGAAGAAGAATAATCGGCAAACCCAAAACGCATCCTCAAAATCTCGCGTTCACGATCATTCAAGATCCGCAGCTGCTCGGCGACACGCTGTTTTAGATCGGTTTGGTCGACCGATTCCTCCAAGGTCATCGACTCAGCTGCGATCAGATCACTCAGCTCATGACCATCCTCATCGACACAAGATTGATCGAGACTCACCGTGAAATTGTAGCTGCGACGCAAGCGGTCGACGTCGGCATCAGTCAAGCGACAACGATCAGTGATTTCGTCGGTCGTCGGCGCTCGTCCAAGCGCCTGTTGCAATTCTTGGATCGCTTTGTACATCGCAGTGACTTCCGATGCAGCATGTGCCGGTAGGCGTACGGTGCGGCTCTGTTCCGACGCCGCTCTACCAACCGCCTGTCGGATCCACCATGTTGCGTAAGTCGAGAATTTTAAGCCGCGTTCGACTTCGAACTTTTCGGCCGCCCGCATCAAACCCGCATTACCCTCCTGGATCAAATCGAGGAATGGCACACCCCGGTTCCGGTACTTCTTTGCGACTGAAATCACAAGCCGAAGATTCGCTTGGACCAAACCCTGCTTTGCCAGAAGGTATCGTTGCCGGTGAGAGTGCAATCGCTCAATTCGGCGAAGCAGGCCGTGAGGCGAGTGATGCGTAATCATGCAGATTTGCTTTAGCCGCTCTTCAGCCGCGTCTTTCTTGTGCCTGCTTGCAATGGAAGCGCGTTTTCGGTTTCCGATCACGATCGCTCGTAAGAGCTCTCTCGTTTCGACGCCAAGATCTACGATGTCCTCAAAACTTGATTCGAGCTCAGGCAGTCGGATCTTTTGTTCCTCGATCAATCGGACAGCCCGCTCTCGCCGTTCCACGAGCGGACGGACCAATGCGCGACGCCGGCGTGCCGACCGAGCCCTCAGGATTTTTCGAAATCCTTCTTCCTCGTGCTCCCTAATCTGTTCGACAAGTCGAAGGTTGTGAGGCAAGCGGCCGAGGATTGATCTTTTCGCCTCGGCGTTCCCAGAGGCGTAGTCAAGGACCCGGTCCCCCCGCGAGATGCCGCGTTGGACATCCTGAAGCAATTCGAGGGCCTTGCCTGAAACCAGTCTGATGCGTAGCAGCCCGGCCCGAAATTTATTTCGTTCAACCTGTAATGTGGAGGCTAATTCAACCTCCCGCTGGGGAGTGAGTAGGCGTGTCTGACCCATCTCGGACAGGTACAGGCTCAGCGAATCCTCGGTGTCACTGCTTGAGGATGGAGCCGCACTCACCCGATCAGACAACTGCTCAGTGCGAGTGCCTTGCCAACCGCCTCGATCATCCTGCAGAGAAATGGCTATCATCGTGTGCGTCCACCCAGGTTCGTTGTTGAGATGGTGGTCGCGACTGCCCGAACCACTCCCCAATGCCATAGTCCTACGCGAATGCAATTCGCCCGGTTCACGTGTTTAAACCGAAGAATCCGGCAATGATTCACCCAAAACCGCGAGAAGTTCGAAGATTCTTAAGTGTCCGGTTCAGCCTCTGGCAGCAAGCGACAAAAGCAGGGTTATCTGATCCGGGTCTCGCCGCATTCCAATCTCCAAGGGCGGCGATTTTGATTGGCAACCGTCTCAACGGACACACGTCTCGAAAAAGTTAGCGGGATGCGTAT
>JARGNK010000185.1 GCA_029213145.1 Rubripirellula sp.
AAGAGCTCAATCGGTATCTGATCGAACACTGGTTTTGACGGATCAAAATGCAGGCGAACAGATACCAAACTCGAAAAGTTTAATTCAGAGGCAATTACGGCAGGCGGAGGAACCTGCGGACCGTCGACGACGATCGGACACATACACGACTCGTCGCCACTCTTGATGTTGAGCGGAGGGGTCTCCTGATCTGGCGTAAGCTCTTCCAAATCAATCGAAGCTGGGCCGAACTCGAGATTATTGTCAAGCAAAATGCCACCAAGGACGGGTTCTGCGAGGCAGAAACCGAACAGCAAAAACAGCAAAGGAATTGCTTTTGCGGCGGGCATTTCGGGGTGAACCTTCTTTTCACGAATATCGACCCCCCCAGGATATTCGCCACATCTTCGCTTAGCAAGCTATTTCGCATCAGTTTTTAAAACCACGCGTCTTGGTGGCGATTTCGAGAACCTTCGCCGCGAGCAAACGCGTTATTGAAACCAATAAGAAGTGAACGCCAGTCCACCACCAGGGAACCACAACGCGAAGCGGCACGGGCGTCCGCCTTTATTGCAGCTCGCTGCGACAATGAGAGAATTCACCGAGCGGAATCGCCTCAGCAGCCAGGTCGGTTTGACAAAAGGCAAAGAAATCGCCCAAATCGTTGAGAAATCGGTTCAAATCCGATTCGCTTCCCACGTAGGGGGAACAACCCGGCTTGAGCGAGGAACTGTGCAACATCAGCACTAGCGAGTTGTTGCCGCCCCGCGTCACGGCGGTTGCGAGTTTCTTCATCCCTTCGAGTGAAGCCTGCTCAGGGCTGAGCTTCAGTTTTGTGGCGATCCCAGTCCGATCAAGAACCCCGACGGCACGGAGCCTTCGAGGTAGCCCCATTGCGAACGAGCGAGCACGGTGTGCCAGGCGAAAATGCCGGTGGGTAAAACCAACGGTAACCGGCACTTCCAGGAGACTTTCGTCATTGCCGGGGTTAAGAATTTCATGGGACGAGGGGTGATACGGCTGACAGGTGGCAGACCGAAAATCGGGCCCTCCTTGGGTTTCATAGCTGGTGTACGGGATCACGCTCGAATCGACCCGATAACCAAGATCTCGCAGGATATTGATGCCCTCGATTCCCATCCCGTAGCGGCCGGCGCGAAACGAAATCGGCCGTCGTCCAAATTGGCGCTCGATCAGTTCAGTCAGCCCCTCGATCTTGGCTCGCTGAATCTCGGGTGGAAGATTGCAGAGGAACGAATTCGTGCCGCTCGATGCCTCCTCCGATAACGGCGGCGAATTCCAGGGATGCACGTGCGTCCCGATTTCGCAGCGACCTGAATCCTGAATCGGCCGCAGAATCCCGACTGCCGCATCGGACTTGGCCACCGGCGTCGTGACGAGGTAGGTTGGCCTCACGCCGTGGGCATCACACACTTCCTGAAAACGGGGCACCCCGCCAATATTCTCCACCGTCGCCTTGGATCGATACAGCCCAGACCACAACCCTTCTTCTTCGGTGTCAATTGTGACGGCCAAACGAACCGTCTCGCGGTCCGCTAGTGATCGCTCATCGCCACAGCCGGCTCCCGCGTCAATCTCGGGTCTCGCCATCTAACCCAGCTCCCCGCGTTTTGCGTTTGACAAACTCAGCTCGATCGGCGAAGAAATGATCGAATTGCAATCTTGTCGAATCGAACGCATTAAATTGTTCATTGGATTAGTTTTCGTTGGTCGATCGCAGTGTTCGTTCCCATCTTGGATCGAGTTGCCCCCGCACTCCCTTAAGCATGCCCCGCGCAATCGCGACTTGGCTCATCACAAAGTAAAACGGAATGCCAATCAAAGGTTTCTTTCGAAGCCTAGTGGAGATTCCGCCAACTGCAGCAACCAATAGCAGCCCAGCAAATGCGATCACCACGGTTCGTCCAAGCATCGTCACCCAGTACGGTCCCTGCTGGAACGTCAATGCTACGGCAGCAGCCAACGCTATCAAAATCAAAAACGGTGACAGCCATCGCAACAATTTGTGAGAGATAAAAAGCCACAAATCGAGCGTTTGAGAAAGCGGCGGAAAATTGCCTCGCAGTAAAGCCTGCGCAGCGCCTGCACTGAGTCGCACACGCCGTTCGTATTCGATCTTTGCCGCTTCGGTCGCATTCTCGGTGGCAATTGCTTCCTCAAAATAGAGAATTCGATGCCCAGCCCGAATCACCCCCATCGAAATCGTAAAGTCATCCAAGATGGTGTCGTTGGGAATGGAACGAAAAAGCTCTTTTCGCAACACGTACATTCCGCCGTCAACCCCCATCACCGATGCGATCGCGGATTCCCCCCGATGAACAGCTCGTTCCAATCGATAATACGCCGACTCGCCAGCCCCAAAACTGGAACGAGCGCTGTCCAAGCGTACGTCGCCGCTGACCGCGCCCACGTTATCCGCTGCTAATACCTGGACGAGTAGCCGTAAGGAATCAGCGGCAAACATCACGTTCGCGTCACACAGCAACAGCACCTCACCATTGGCCTGTTCAACGACATCGTTGATGACGGCCGCTTTTCCTCGCCGCTCCGAAAAATCAAGAATTCGGATCCGAGAGTTCGCCAGAGATTCTGCAATCGCGGCCGTTTGATCACTTCCGCCGTCACAGCCAACAATGATTTCAAGACGCTCCTCGGGATAATCAAGCGCCAAAGCGTTTCGTAACTTTTGCCCGATCACCGACTCCTCGTTGTACGCCGGAATGATTAATGTCACGCTGGGCAATTCCCGGTCGCCGAGGGCACCACGCTCAATCGGCGCAGCACACTTCGCAACCATGACCATGGCCATTGGAAAAACCAAGTACACGTAGGCCAAAGCCAACACGCATCCAATTAAAAGGCACAAAGGAACGACCAAGAAAAACATCGAATCATTCGCATCGGATCAGCAATGCGTGTTTACTCCTTTCCTTCCGGGGATTGTGAATCCACGACGGCTTCCGCTCGCTGTGGTGTCCAAGTCGAGAAATTTCGCCCCAGGCCTAAATTAATCATGCCCAAGCCGGCCGCCACGTTTGAAAGACAAAAGTAGTAACACAAGTAAACGATTTTCCAATGCCCCACCATTGGCAAGATTCGCGATAGGGCGGTCAAGTAAAACGCAATCTGGGTCGCGAGCGTCAATTGGAAAAAGGTCGAATTACTAGCCGCCAAAAAGAGGTTCGAAACCAAGCAAGCGACGAGAAACACCGGGGCGCACCAGCGGATCACTTTGTGCGATAGCAACTGCCAGGCGAAAACGCCAACTCGAAACGGATTCAATGCGCCGCGAGCGCGAGTCACTGCCCGAAAGCTCCGATTCACAATCCGAACTTTCCGCTTGAACTCGCCAGAAAAGCTTGGCGCGGCTTCCTCATAACAGAACGCTTCGGGATCAAACCGCCCCCGGTAACCCGCCACGACGATACGAAGTGGAATCAAAAAATCATTGATGTCGTCTTTCTGAAGCGGTGAAAACAGGTCGCGACGCATCGCCATGATGGCACCATCCCCGCCGACCACACTGCTGAGCCGACTTTCCCATGCCTTCAACTTGATCTCAAAATCCCAATAAGCGTTTTCAGATTTTGACGCAGCCTCCTCACCATCATGATAACGTTGGTGACCGACAACGTAGCCAACACTCGGGTCGTCGAAATGCCGAACAAGTTTCCTAATGGCGTCGGCGTCATAGACCGAATTGGCGTCGCTAAAGACCACGATCTCGCCCCGGCAGACTGGGACGAACTGAGTCAGCGCAGCCGATTTGCCCTCACGAGCCGACTGCCGCAACAAACGCACTCCTCGGCCCGAAAACTCCTCAACAATTTCATCTGTACCATCGTCTGAAGCATCAGAAATGACGACCATTTCGAGAAGCTCGCCTGGATAATTCAGCCCGCAAGCATTCTCAAGCTTCTCACGGATGACTGCCGCCTCGTTATAGGCACTGACCACCAAACTGACCGACGGTGTGCAATGCCCTGGTTGAGCTGGAGTTCGCAGTCGCGAAAACAAGAAGAGCAGCGGAGGATAAATTACATAGGGCTTCACGACCGCAACGACCGACAGCCAGAACACCCACATTAAAATCGCGTCCAGCGTCATGCAATGCCCTCCAACAAGAGAGGCCGACAAAGCGAAGCCGAAACCGCTTCAACATTCAAAGGAGCCGCTGACAAAAAATAGTCACCAGTCCGCACTCGGGCACAATCAATGACTAGCGGTGCCATCAATAGCAACCTTGGGGTTGATTCAAACAAACGCTGAACGGCTTGAAACGGTTCCCGCGCATTGTCGATTACAGGGGTATCCACCCCTAGCAATCCCAATCGTAACTCGCTCAGCCAAGCAACCAATCCCTCGCTAAAAAAAGGACACCGGTCGATAAACGAGTCACTGCGATGATGGAGTCCCCAACCGGTCGCCACGATCAATGCATCGCCAACCTCCACATTGATGCCAGCTCTACGAATCTCAGTCTCAACCTGATCCAATGAAACGGGTTTCGACTGCTCGCCCGAAACACAAACAACGTGACAAGGCCGCACCGTCGATGTCAAATCGAAATCACTCAGCAACAAATCAGTCGCCAGCTTGTGCTGACTCGTCTCAACGTAGGTGCCAGTATGAGAACAAAGATCAAATCGATAGACCGTACTAGCATCGCCCTGAGAGGTTTCACAAATCGCTTCAACCTGATTCTTCCATTCAGGACGATAAGTCCACATGTTCGGATAGATCGGCATGCCAATATCGTGGATGATCGAGGCGCAGAGACCGCCACTCGCTGCAACCACTAACCTATCCCCCTACCAAGTGACTTGGGCGTCTGGCTTGACCATTCGCCACTCCGATTTGAAACTCACCCTTCAAGCCTACATTGCAATGCCAGACGAGCGTGCGCATGACGAGACCCTGCAGAAGCGTAGCCGACCCCCATAACCATCAGCAACTTATATCCGGCTGATCACGTCAGAGTCTGCGGAGACAGGCCAAACAATCGGCAAGATCCGCAGGATCCAATACCGGATCCTGCGTGCCGTGAACAACAAGGGATATCGCCAAAACCACGTCACGAGCGAACCCGAAGAGGATGAACCCCGTTTGCCGATCGGCTGGCATCGCCATCCCTTCGGTCAGACGTTACCAACGCAGCACAAGCATCGAGACTTCATTTCGCTTCTCGTGAACGCATCAACTGCCGGTTTAGATTTCCCGAACAGTTCGCCGCTAGCCGCCAGTACGGATTTCCTGAGCGGTGCGGCGCTAGCCGCCGGTACGGCACAAGTGGCGGTCAACCGAACAAAAACCTGCAGCTACCGCCCAACCCTCACAGTCCAAAAAAATAGCGTTTCAGTTATTTTTTGGCACAAAATCAATGCCCGACTGGAGTGCTCCCCAAATCCTGATGCGTGTGTTACGAGTTTTAAGCCGCGTCGGCCGAAGGAGACCCTTGATGACGAAGAAACGACGACGACGAAAGCCTGCGCAGATCGTGAAGTTTCTGTAGGAGGGCGAAGCGATGCTCGCTGCTAGCAACCCTGCTGCCGAGGTTTACCAGAAACTGCAGATCAGCGAAGCGACTTGAATCAGATAGAAGAAGTTTGGTGGAATGAAGTCCGATGAGGCTAGGCGGCTTCGCGATCTGGAGATTGACAACCAGAAGCTCGAGGAGATGCTCGCCAAATCGGAACTTGATAAGCGGAGACTGAAGGAAGCTCTGGAGGGAAACTACTGAGCCTGTCTCGGCGGCGTGAAGCAGTCGTGCACGTCCAGCAGACTTGCCAAATGCCGCGGCGTCGGGCCTGTCGCGTGTTGAACCAACCCTTGAGCAGCCAACGGTACGCGCCCTCGATCCGGGAAGACGAACCGTTGTTTAGCCGCAGCATCCTAGAGCTCGTCACCGAGTTCCCTCGCTTCGGGTATCAACGAATCACTCGCCTTCTTCGCAACGATGACTGGCGCGTCAACCCGAAGCGAGTCTATCGCCTCGGGTGTCAGGAGGGCCTGGAAGTGCCACAGAAGAAGCAGAAATGTACGCGACTGGGTTCTTCAATGGGAAGCATCGTTCGACGCAAGGCCGAGTACAAGGACCATGCCTGGTCGGTCGATTTCATCTTCGACCGAACCATAAACGGACGTTCACTGAAGGCACTCGTTGTCATCGATGACCACACTCGAGAATGCCTTGCTCTGGAGGCTGGGCGACGGTTCACAAGCGATCAATTCATTGAGTTGATCGCCGACCCGATGGCGAGCCGGGGCATTTTCAAGTTCATTCGCAGGGACAAGGGCCGGAGTTCATCTCACGCCGAGTGCGACAGTTCCCTGAGAATATTGAAACTGGAACCTCGTACATCAAGCTCGGTAGTCCTCGGCAGAACGGCTACGTGGAGAGTCTTAATAGTCGCTTTCGAGACGAGTGCTTTGCCGATCGGGTGGACACTCGTGCGGGATCGTACGAAGGGATGTCCCCTCGTACTTTTTCAACTGCTTAATTCTTTGAGTCGGTCCGTCTCAGAATGACACGGTTCTGGTGTCAAGTTACTCAGTGCATAGTCAACCGGATTGACTGCCCGAATGTCTTGCACCATTCCGGGCGTTGGGATGAAATGTCGAAAATTGAATCCCCGGTCCAATACAGTGACGCCGCCTGCCAACGTATCCCGGGTTTCACGAGCTCCGTACTCTGATGCACCCAAGAGCACTAGATCTGGGGTCACTGCCAGCCCACGCGTGAAATACTCAGACTCGTAGACAACCGAATCCCCGTGAATGAGCTTCCCATTCAACGAATCACAATAAAGAAAATCGTCGTTAACGCGGACGACATTATGTGCATTACTTGCATTCGTACTAATGCGTTCGGCGATTTCGTGGTTAGCGTCTAGACGAACAATTTCGCTATTCTGGCCCGTCTTTCTCGTTTCATTATGAAACAGTACGTAGATGTCGGAACCTGATCGCCAGATAGAATTCATGTGGGCGTAGTTACTGGATTCACGCCCATTCGCCAGCTTCCCACCGGGATAGTATTCAACCCGCTTCTTCGGAATTCCACCCACCATCGAGTAGACGAAAAGTCGATTGTTGTAGGTGTCCGTCACGTACAGATCGGTTCCAAGAAAATCGATTTGGTGACACCCCGGTGACAATCTCTTGATCACCTGCGTGGGGCGTGCTGCTCGATGGTCTTCAAAACCAAATTGGACGATGCGTCCGCTCCACCGAGATACGCGTTGAAAAAAAAACCAAGACCGTTCGTGTGCGGAGATTCCAAAAAACTGCCCGTCAAGCAATCGACGAATTTCGCCTCCAACAAAATGAAGAAAACCTCGCTTTGTCGAAACGAGAAGCTCAGTCCCCATTAACGCCGCTTCATCGTATTTGCCGATAACCTCATTGCTAAAGCTGAATGGCAACCAAGTTTCGATTTCGCAACGCAGATCATTACTGATAAGCTTTTTCGTTCTGCGCATGGCTTTTTGAATACTCTTCATCACCAGTTATTGATTTTGAGTTACGGTTTTCTGGCAATCGAAAATTCGGCCTGAGACAGGATCAGACTCGCTGTTCAATCAAAAGATTAGTTTGGCATATCTTTATTGGGTCACTCCAATCTCAAACTAACGAGTGTTTTCCACATGCGAAGATGTGATTTGCAACGCAAAACCGGAAACGGGGTAAAGTCGATATAATCCGCCCAACCTCAAAAAAAAGAGTGTCAAGCAAGTCAATCGGCAGAATGCTTAGTAGCGTCTTGACGCACAGCAGGTCTTGCCGTGGAATTGAAGGCTGCGATCGTCTAAGAATTGATCGCCTTCACGCTAAATTCAAACCAACTCGTTCCCTCCCAACCTGGAATTCGAAGCCAACCTAAATCGAGTTATTGTGCTGACACGCCGCCAATTCCGATCCAATCACAAGCGTTACAACCGAAACTTACGTCGAAACCAATCGAATCGCTTCGAGTACCGTATTGAAAAATACTGATTCTCACCACCCGCGCAAGCCACCTAGTGCCTCGTCAGACCTGAATTGACGGGTAAAGTTGCTTCAGTTTGATTCTGGCGTCTTCGGTCGTGAATTGCCAGTCAATGGTTGCCTCTGCCTCGTTTCGTTCGTTCTGCCATGCGTCGATTTCCGATCCCAGGGTCTCTCGGTCGGGGATCCGTCGGTCCAGGCATTGGCGTGTCAAGACGCTGAGATCTGTCTCGGCCAGGTTCAGCCAACTTCCATGTTTGGGCGTGTAGTGAATCTCCAGTTTGTCGATGAGCCGTCGAGCCTCAGCTGGCTCAAAGGCTTCGTAAAGTGACGCAACCTTGTGTGTATTAAGGTTGTCCATGACAAGCACGATGGTCTCTGCATCGGGATCGAGTTCGTCAACGAGCTCCTTGATCACGTGGGCGAAGTCAATCTTGGTCCGTCGCTGGGTGACTTTGACATGCCGCCAGCAAGCCAACGGTTCGAACAACATGAAGATATTGGCGGTGCCGTTGCGTTCGTATTCGTAGTCTTCTCGTCGCTTCTGACCTGGCTTCGCTGGGATCGGGACTCTTGTCTCCTTGACCAGTTGCTTGCTTTGTTCGTCCAGGCAAACCACCGGTTGCTTAGGATCATAAGGACGACGATACACTTCAAGAACGTCCTCCATCGCAGCGACAAAGTCGGCGTTCTGCTTCGGCGGGATCACCCACTGTTCCTTCAGATGAGGCTTGAGCTTGTTTTTTTGAGCGTTGTGCGCACGCATTCTGGGCTGATCGAATCAACCACTTCCAACGCTACCAGCCGATCAGCGAGCAGCCGAAGAGTCCAGCGATTGCGACCTTCTGGAGCCTCACTGCAAGCCACTGCGATCAGCTTTGCTTCTGCTTCGCCGTCCAACTTGTGGTACAGCCGATTGCCCGTATTCTTGCGGAAGATTGCCGCTTCTATGCCCTCTTCAACGAATCGACGACGAACGCGAAAAACAGTCGAAAGTCCCACTCCAGCGAACTCCGCAATCCGCGAGTCGGCCCACCCTTGATGCGCTTTGAGTAGAATTCGTGCACGCTTGAGGGTCGCTGCGGAACGACCGCCCTTGTCGATTAACGACTGCAGGTACTCGCATTCATCCGAATCCAGCCGCACCATGTATTTGGCGTCCATGCCCATGTTGTTCTCCTTGCTCAAAAAGCAGACAACTACACGGATCCGCCGAACCTGTCAATTCAGATTGGACGGTCCACTAGATCGAAAGAGGTGCCCAACCTAGCACCATCACGCTACCACTATGTTAGGCTCTTGTACCGAGCAAGATAAAAAGCTCTCGGTGATAAAAGCCTAATCAATTTCAACCCTGCCAGTGCGTCACCCGCATCTATCCAGGATTACAGCATTTCCACGCGAAAGCGAAAACAACATGAGAAAAGTCGAGGTCATTGCTGAAATCGCTAATGCCCACCAAGGGGATCCGAACCAAGCAATCGAAATTGCAATCGCAGCAGCAAAACGAGGCGCCGACGCGATCAAGTTCCAAATCTACTTCGCCGACGAACTGCTGGTAAGATCACACCCACGGTTCGAACACTTTTCCAATCAAGCATTTTCAGAGCAGCAGTGGACGGAGATTTTTGAGCGCGTGCGTCCCCTTGCCAAACGTTTCTACTGTGACATCTTTGGTTCCAAAGCTCTCGAAGTGGCGTGTAAACTCGGTGCGGATGGATACAAAATTCATTCATCCGATTTAAGTAACACGCTGCTGCTGTGTCAACTCGCCGAAATACCGGGAGACGTATTTCTGTCTGCTGGTGGCAGCACTGCCTCTGAAATTGCTTACGCATTGCGTTCGCTTCGCCAAGGCTCTGAGAAGGATCGCCGTATCGTGCTGCTGCATGGATTCCAAAGTTACCCAACAGCCTTAGAGGATTCTAACCTCGCTCGCATTGCCCAGCTAAAGCATTGGTTCGGCACACATTGCCAAGTTGGATACATGGATCACATTGATGGGTCAGATCCCTATGCCATTATCTTGCCCCAGATGGCAGTTGCAGCTGGGGCCGAGGTGATCGAAAAACACGTTACGCTTGACCGCTCGCTGGAAGGAGTCGACTACTACTCATCAATCGATGTTGACAACTTAGGCGACTTCATTGATGGAGTGCGACTTGCCGAATCCGCCAAGCCGCTGCCCCGACTGCCGCTAGACGCTCGCGTGCCTGACAAACTTCTTCCTCAGTCAAAGCGAGACTCTCGACGGACGTGCCGCCACACGAGATCGCATTCAGGCAATGCGCACCTTCGGACCGCCCAATTTCCAGAAAACTTTTTCCGGTCAGATCATTGGGCAGTAGAGAGGCTTGGGGGCGCTGACGCATCGGAGACTAAATAAAGTAGCGATTGGGAGAGGTGAACTACCGGTCAAGCTTACCTGGATTCCAGGTGTTGTGGATTTAGAGGGAAACCGAACGGGGCAAATGAACTGACAAGACGGGGCTCAGCACTTTCATTTGATACAAAGCATACAAAACGAAAATCCAATCGCTCATAAAAAATGAGCGACGACGCTATACCGTCGACCTTCACTGACTCTTCAGCCCTTTGATCCTCAAACTTGGGCTCCAATCATCCGGATGCGATCCCGAAATCTCCGAACCAATCAATGATCAGTTCCGAAGAGCAATTCCAATCGTTCCAGATCTTCAGGAGTATCAATCGTGTAGTCTCCTTTGGGAAGGTTCAAATCTACAGCGGACGCGTTGACAATCCGGTAGGTGTCGTGATTGCGGTAGAACCAAGGTGTCACATGCTCGCGGTCGAAATCGGTAAGCACCTCGTTGGGAGTTTCCAGTATGCACTGCGTGCGAATCAATTCTGCATTCTGCCCCTTGGGGAAGGGTGGTGAGAATCTCGTTGTCACGAGATCGCATCTTTCATTACCAAGGCCTTGATTCACCACTTCATTAACAACGGCAGGACTGAGCAACGGGCTGTCCGCACAAAGTCGCAGAATCCAGGAGGCAGGATACTCACGTGCGGCAAGCTGGTATCGCTCGAACACATTCAGCAAGGGACCTCGGAACACTTCGTACTGAGCCGACTCGAGATGTTGCACCAAGGGATCATCAGTGCCATCTTCGCTGGTCAATACAACGGTACGACCGATAGAATCGATCGATTGAACGGTTTCCACGATATGTTCGATAACCGGCCGCCCGAGAAATGGCGTCAACACCTTTCCAGGAAAACGTGTCGATGACATCCGGGCCTGAATGAATGCAGTGACGATGATGGACTCCTTTTCTTGTGTTCAAGGCGTTACAAATAGAAACGGGCAAGCCGATTGGACAAGTCAATTGAGCTACCGAACAAATCAAAAACGGCTGCCAATAGAAATTTGATCGGCTGCTTTGGTACAGTTCCCTGTTCGACTTTTAAGAACTGAATGTATCTTGTCATGCCGCACCTTCCCACAGGAAGTCAAGAATATTCCTGCAGCATGCCGACTCCCTGCTCTGCGGACTGCACCGCAAACGGCCACTCAACGAGAACCCAATTTTCACTTGTCTGACATGTAATCAAAACACCAGTGAAATGACTCTTTCAATTGGGAATGCCCAGGAGTGTTCAAGATTGGAGAAAACAAGCTGGCTCTGCACAGAGACAATAGCTCATCTGGATTGCGACAGACCGATTCTGTATCTGTGGATCAGACATCGAGATTCTAGAAACCGACTGTAAAAACAGGAGCATAAGATGGCTGATCCTGCCAATTTATTGCACCATCGTGATCTCTTTTGACGGCGAACGAGCCCTTAGATAATCGTCCAGAGAGACCGGCTTTGCATTAACATCATTGGTTGTTGACGAATTTTAAAATCGGTCTGCATTTGGCAGCAGAGATTGAGACATGATCAAATGCGTAGCGACAATCACCTCGAACGGGAGGGTGATCTGCTCCCCAAAGACTGATTCACTGAAAGTGAGAAAACCGGGGTAGAATCTGGCTGTCATTTGGCAGGGGAGAACGGACATGAATAAGTCGAAATTCAAGGATCAGCAGGGCGTCTTTGCGTTGAAGCAAGCCGAGTCGGGCACCAAGGGACTGCGTCAGCTGGAGTCGCTGGAAGGAGAGAACAAGCGTCTGAAATCGCGCGTCGCCGATCTGAGTCTCGCTAAACAGATCCTGCAGGGTGTCCTGTCAAAAAAGCTCTGAGGCCTGCCCGGCTTCGTGAATACGCCGAAAGAGCGAAGACTTGCTACCGAATAAGCGAGCAACGAGCTTGCAATTGGTTGGCCTGGCCCTGTCGACCCATCGTTATCAATCCACGAAGAACGAGCAGGCTGCTTTGCGAATGCGGTTGAAGGAACTGCCAGCGATACGAATTCACTATGGCTGTCGGCGGTTGCACCTTTTGCTTCGACGGGAAGGTTGGGAGGTGAACGTCAAACGCGTTTATCGTCTCTACTGCGAAGACACCGAAGCGACGAGCCAGCTGCCAAACACGTACAAATCGTCCTGAAACGGCTCGCATTAACGACTGCTGGGCAATGGATTTCATGTCGGATGAGCTCTTTGATGGCCGCAAAATTCGTCTGGTGCCGATAGGCGATCACTTTACTCGTGAGAGTCTTGCCATCGAGGTCGGCCCGCGGATGCGTGGCACTGACGTGGCTGCGGCGTTGGAGCGTCTGGCGATGAACCGAGCACTTCCAAAAATGATTCGCGTCGACAACGGATCCGAGTTCACGTCGAAAAGTTTGGATCAGTGGGCATATCGAAACGGCGTGACACTTGATTTCAGCAGGCCTGGAAAACCAACGGACAATGCATTCATCGAATCGTTCAACGGAAGCGTTCGGACCGAATGACTCAATGAAAATTGGTTCCTGTCGCTTGAAGACGCAACGCAGGAGATCGAAGCTTGGCGAGTTGACAACAACGAACACCGACCCCACAGCGCTTTGGTTACTTGGACCCAAAAGATTTCGCTTCATCTGGCCGGGCTAGCCCGGCCAGATGAAACCATGATTTTCTCACTGCCGATGTATCAGAAAAAGGGAGCAGCTCACGCTTGATCCGATACCATTAGTGAATGTGAATCAACTTTTGGGAGAACTCCAAGCTTCCAGTGAAACGTCACTGAGAAGAGATCATGCATCGACACCGGAATATCACGTTTGGTATTCTCAGATTGCTTGTGGAGGGCCAACATCCGG
>JARGNK010000186.1 GCA_029213145.1 Rubripirellula sp.
AAACTTTCATTCTCTATCCCAAACCGGTTTATCCCGGCACACCCTGTCCCCGTTCTGCCCCGTCCGTCTCCCGTTCTGCGTCTTCCGTTCAGCGCATTTCAATATTTTGATCGCACGGGGGAAATCCTCCGTGCGGATCAGAAAATCACTCAATCCCTGCGGAACGATTTCGATCGTTCGGGAGAGACGCCTCTCTAGATGACAACAACCAATAGCCTTGTCAAGTATTCCGCCGCTTTTTGCAGTCGATTCTCTGGCATACGCTTCAAGATTGCTATTTGATCGTTCTCGATTTTCCTACCTCGATATATTCCCGCTCTGCTTTCTCTAAGTCGGTGGTGGGTAATCCTTCGCTGATGCCGAAATGACGTGCCGTTGCGAGTAATGCCTCGATTTCACAGCACAACTGGTCAGCTCTTTCATCGAACCCGTATCTACGAGCTTCGATCATTGGATGCCGTCGGCACCGAATCATTCGGTCAAGCGTCCAATAAAGATTGCTTTCCGTGACTTTGTTCATTTTCCCTGCTCTCCCGGTACCCCCCGACGCACCACAGCCGCCCCCCCCCAACGCATTAGTAAGCGTCAAATCTTCGAATCGATTTCGTAAAATTTCGTTTCCGAGCAACAAAATGTTTCAAGCTGATACCCCGGCGATACAGATTATGGCTGGGGTCGAACCGAATCAGACATAGAAAAGATGGCTGACTCGTAGAATCAGAAGCGTGCGCCCGACGGCATGATTCGAACCAAGCATTCGGAAATCGTGATTTGTGTTTTTGCAACTCGAAGTGATTGTTTGTTGGCTTGTCGTTAGCCGACGTCCAACTCGGCTTCTCGGAACCTGTGAATCATATCCCCGGATCGAGAACTTTTTCTCGGCATGATTTGCTCTCCCCCGAATGTATCGACAACTTTGAGACAGCGTTGTGACTTAACTGAGAGTCGGCGTTCAGTGTGGTCAGGTGCCAGCCCCAAACCCCCGGATATTTTTCGGGCATAACTCATGTGTTTAATGATGATTCTTTCGGTATCGCCGTCGTGTACGGTGAAACGGAAGGTGGCTCTGCGGGGAGGCAACCGCCCAAGAGATAACCGGATCGAGGGTGCGTCAATGACGTTTTTCAGAAGCCTCCGCGCAATGAACCGCGGGGGCTTCCTTTTTCTTTTCCGCTTGGCAGCTTGGCGGTTTGATCCAAACCGCCTTTGGAAGTGATTCGGGTTTTGGAACTCCGTTGACGAATCTTTCCGGATTTCGTTGCCACGCCAGCCCAAGTATTTGCTCTCGCGCCATTCGAATTTCATCCGCTTGTCCGTCTTGCAACAATGCAGGCGTCAGCATGCCGATACCGCTGTGGTAGTGCTCGTTGTTGCACCAGTGAAAGAATCGGCGACAGAATCCCAAGGCATCTTCATAGCCGCCGACACGTTGCGGAAATTCCGGACGATATTTCATTGGTTTTAATTGGCTCTCCGAAAACGAATTGTCATTCGATACGTAAGGACGACTGTGGCTCTTGGTGACCCCTAATTAACCGAGCAGGTGGGCGACGTTGTGCGATGTCATCGACGGCCCGCGATCGCTATGAATGATCAGCTGGTCTGCTGGACGCTCTTGTTTCTCGAGCGTGGTTTCGATCAGTTATTTTGCCAAACCAGAGTTTTTTCGATGAGGACAAAGGTTCCTCCCGAAGTTGGCGGCGCCATCGTGCGACGACTGACGAGTACAGCCCTTCGCGTCGCAGCAGTGCTCCGATTTCACGAAGCTGCACACACTGCTCGGCTTCGGGGGCGATTGCTCGTTTGTACTCCGTGGTAAAGCGACAACGGGTAACTTTCTCAACAACCTCAGGATCTTTCCTGAAATTTTTTCGGCCGTTCCGGTCGTGGAAGCACTCCGTACCCTCAACTCTTAAAACAATATAAAAGTTGTCTCACGTATGTTGGCACAGAGGGGTTTTCCTGGTCGCGAACTGACTTCTGCATCGCCGCGACGTCCTTGGACCTACCACGGGGGCATCCTTCAACACGTTTCGGTAAAAATGAACCGTGCACCGCGGTTAAGACGCTTCCGGACAAATACACTGCACTCGCAGTTCTTGCATGTGGCCTGATCGTATTCCGGATACTTACGTTTTGACCACCGGATCTAAGGCAGTGTGTTCAAAAAACCCTGTGACAGGAATCAGCATAAAAGTAGAAGATCTGTCAAATGCGTTGAGCGGCCCATTCCGACTGATTAGCAGAACAGGATTCGTGAAGCTAGCTTCGATAGGTTTTCCGGAGTTTTCAATCTTCCAAGGATCTATTCTCGGACGAAACCTCCTTCAGATAAAAACAAAACCTTCGCTAATCGTTTGTAAAATCAGCATGTCATTTTTTAGTTTCAACAGGCTACTGCCTCCTGGTTCGATCCGATTGGCTTCCATTAGTTGCCTCGTCTTGATATCCACGAGTCTCAAGGCGGAGGATTCAAATCTCCCGAAAAGTTCCGGTGAAATCTTGGAAGTATTCGGTCTTCAAGATGTCAAGCCCATCCGAAAGACGGTTGTATCAACTGTTCGAGGCTCTGGTGGAATCGCCCAAACTACGGGCTTCAGCTTTGTGAGCGGGATCTTGATAGACCCTGAAACCACCAGTAACATTTTTGGACTGGATGCTAACTCAGCTCTGTCCTCGCTCACGCTGGACGATCCCATTCGGCCAGCGGATCCGGTTCACCAGCATCAGTCGCAACTAGAGCTAGAGCTGACCGTTGACAGTTTTTTCTCAAACCTAATCGGTGGTTCTGGTGGTGCAGCCGCTGCTTTCTTTCGGTAACTCAGCGGCATCTTGAGATGAGAAAGGTTTGAGGGCGATTCCTCAAGGCAATGGGTAGCATCCTGGTGAGAAACTCAGCAGCTCACCGCACGAACAACAGTCTCCTGCCGTGCAGACGCGTTGCACGGCCATGTGAAAACAGGGAACGATGGCAAGGCTCAACGATATCGGCTTGTTGGCAGGTAGATGACATCGCGATCGCCATAACCGATCTAACCCCTTTTAGCTCCTCGATCGCATCTCTCCCACAGCGAACGAGGGCTTGATGCATCGCATCTGATCAATTCGGGTGAATTTGCAAGCTAAAACTTAGAGAACGATCGACCTTCGCCGTCTCTTTGGATCAAGCCCAGATGCTCTTCAGCCAGGATAATTCTGTCTTTACCCACCATCGCCCTACAGCTTTGCTGGTCAGACTGTTGTTACTCTCTGGCCTGTTCTTATCCAACACAGCTTGTTGGGCAGAAGCACCGGCGGAAAAAACGTTAAGCCGGCAGCAACTGGAGGAATTTGGTTTGCTCGACATGAGCGATCTGCAAAAACAGGAGGCATCAGCCGTCCGCGGTTCGGCTTTGCAGACGTCACATTCGGGAGTCAGTTTCATCTCGGGTATGCTTTTCGATCCATCGACATCAAGTGTCATCAAAGGACACTCGATACAGCTCTCGTCGGCATCTGATTTCGTTGAAGAAAGTAATCTTACCGCAACCGTCAGAGAAAGCTCCGTGAATTGGGCACGCGAAATCTCCCTCGAAACCGAAGCCACGTTTGTGGATCTGGATGCCTCGATGCGAGGTTTGATTCAGGCTACTGGGTTTGCACTCTCAGCGTATTGACGCGAACCACAATAGCTGCCCAGAAACCCTAACTTCTCGCCAGGGCCACTGGGAAATCATTCACGGAGTAAGACTTAGGTTCATTGGAAAAGGTAATCCGCCAAATCACCAGCGTTTGCACGAGCCGTTGCGCGGGCGGCTGAGCCAATCATTTGGAATCGGAAATCTCCAAGTGCGATATCGAGGTCGCCAATCCCAATCATCAAATCCGAAAATGCATTGCTGCGTGTATGCTCGGTTCGCGCCTCATACAAATGATTCTTGATGTCTCGGGTGTCGCTGAACTGAGTGACATTGAAGTTCCAGATTGAACCCGTGTCTGGATCCAATATGGTCGCAGTCAGCCCGGCTGAACCCGTCGTCCTCGCAGTGACGCCACCAGCTCCACGCACTGCCTCTCCAGCTGTGTCCGACATTGGTTGAACATCTGCCAATCCAAAGAAGGATAATTCGTCTGCATTTGCAACGGGCATGAACAACAAGAGGCACAGACAGAAAGCTGATCGAAAACTTGACATTTCAAACCTTATTCGCGGAAGGGTGAGATCCTGCAGAGATCGGTCGGCAGGCGAAACCTGAGGCCGATTGAACAAGTCACACGCTAATTCGTGGCAAATTGCTCCAAAGAAATCATTTCTGAAAACGAGCAGATTCCCAATATTCCAGTTTTTTTTCTAGCGGATTTAACGATCGATCCGTCTACTGGTGAAGTTGCGAAACATACGCCTTCGTGTTTCACACAGATTATTCCCAGAAACGAATCAAAACGATTGTTTCGATTCTTCCGGATGTGCCGATTAGGCATCTGGTTCAATATATCCGCATACGCAAGATCGGGGCATTTTTTCACGGTGAGCAGTAACCGGAGAGTGATACAGAAGAAACAGAAAGCTTTGTGGCTAAAGCTACAGGGACTGTTTCTTCTGTTGATTGTATCCACATTGCTGATCCTTTCCCTTGGTCAACTCTCTTCGGAACCAAATCTTGTCGAAGCGATTCCTGAGCCTTCACGGAACGGGACTCAGGTGGCGAAAGCAGTGCATTTCCCGGATTTAGATGACAAGAAGGATTTGGCAGTTTCGACTTTCTCCGGCGCGGGGTCGATGGATAGTGATCCCGAGAATTTGTCAGAGCCTGAACCTTGGATCGATTACCAAAGTTCGCAAAGTCCGTCCTCCGCGCCTCCGCTATCAATTGACCTGTCCGCATCATGGCCCGCAGGCCATTTTGAACTTGACGATTATTGCACGGCACTTGCTCAGCAAAGCCTTGGTAAATCGGATTTGCTCCGAGGGCTTCGCGGTCGTGGACATCTGAAAGCCAAGGCACCTGCAATATCGCCAGGGATTTTTCAAAGCAATTCGCTCCAAGGATTTACGCAACTTAACTCGCTGGAGCTGGCTTTGCGTCAGTCGGCGCGAGCTGAGGTAACAGAGTCGAACCCACCTCGCGACGAAGACTGGCTTGCTTCGGGTGAATTCGGCCTGGAACAGGTGGCAGCAGAACCACAGCAGCGACTCATTGATTTGCCTCCGACTTATACCGCGAATTCAGATCAAGCCCTGGGTGGTCGACGACCTCATCCCACTTCAATGACCACACCACTTCCTGAGGCTTCGGAAGGGGTAACGGTAGAGTACTCATTGGATGCTCGTATCCATGGAGTGATTGATTCGGGAACAAACGATGAGTTCCACGGCATTCGCGAGGAGATATGGCAATCCGCAAAAACGAAAATCACGCCAGGGAAGGCTATCCAATGGGCAAGCTTTCAAGCTGATGGAGAAGCTGCGTCAAAAGTCACTGGTGGATCTGCATCGTCGGGCAGACCGAATGACACAGCAGTAGCAATCATTAGTAATCAAGACGGCGTTAAAAATACCGAGATGTTGGTGGCCGCAGTTGAAGATACCAGCACGGAAGACGCAATTGTCGGCAGCGATTACGCGGAGGAGGGCAATGCCACGCTGGATGACAGGAATGCTTTCGAACCGGTTGTTCAATCTGGAATCATCGAGGAGCCCAACTTTGACACGGTCCTCCCACTGCAGCCCTCTGCACGTATGGCATTGATGCAAGTTGCTGAATCGAATGCACCCACTCCAACCCAAGACACATCGGCGGATGGAACCACAAAAGCAGGTGATGAGAAGACGGCCGAGGGTACCGATCCAACGCAAAACGCCCCGGCGCCGGCAAAGAATCCAGATCACCATATGGTCAGCGAACTCATTGGAAGTGGATATGGATGCATCTCTCGTGTATTCGATAGCGGTTTCTACGTAGCAAACGAACTGACCCTGCTTGCACCACAGACCGTTGGCAATGTCAAGGTAGGTGTGACGGATCAACTGGCGACGACCACCGTTTCGGAGTCTTCCGAGCGCGGCTTTGGTTTTGGCAATCGCTTAACGCTTGGTATTCGTGGGCAGTACTCAGGTCTCCAATGCCAGTATTGGGCCTTTGCTTCGGAAAACGTTTTGGCTGAGTCCTGGCAGAAGTATCGTCCCATTCCTCGATTCCTGACGTCCAGTACCGCTGAGCTAGAAACACTGGACCTCGTCATCACTCAAAGACTCTGCCTCTTTGGCTGCCGGTGGGAGAGTGGCTTTGGTGGTCGTTACGCCAAATACAATGGAGAAGACACGGCGACCATTGTCGACCAAATGCATGACAGTCTTGAATTGACAGGACTTGCTCGAGCCACGCGACACCTGCGTGGCGCGGGGCCAGTCCTTGCATTATCAGGTCGTCGCAATCTCCGGTTCGGGTTTTTGAATGACGAGACAGGTCTCCCACCAGACTTGCAATGTGAAGCATGCGGGCATGATTCTTGCATGGGGATGTGCAATTCATGGCGCACAGCTAGTGCGTGTTTCCCGTGGACAATCTATTGGAATGGGAAGGTTAGTTGGCTTTGGGCCGAGGAAAGCGGTGCCGCTCTTACTGAAGCCATTGTGGCTCAAAATGCAGGTTCCAGCGGTGCCGCAACTGCCAGATCCCGCGATAAGGCGTTGATTTTTGATGACCAGGAGTCCTCTTTTCTAACACTCGGTTTCCAGGTCGGCTTGGAGTATTCCTGTCCTGTATTTTGCCGATCACAGTTCATCGCTCGAGTTGGATTCGAGTATCAGTACTGGGACCTTGGTGGGAATGTCGCAGAATCTCAGTCGTTCGCCTTCCTAACAGACGATTCAACTTTTGGTGGCAGAATCGATGCACTTGCATCCTCGAATCGGACCAGTCTGACACTATCAGGAGCGACTTTCCTGATCGGCCTGAACTATTAGCGAAGTGGCGTTGAACCCGCGATCCTGGACGATGAACGGACTCGTGATCGCAATGAATCAACGCAATGCCAAAACACCACAAGTCATTCCCGCTTCGTAATAAGACGGATTTTGTTGCCGGTGCTGTAACCCGCGCTAATCGAAAACTTGGCACTTCCGCTCCATGCAGTGAATGGGCATCCGTTCGACTTACTTGAGCCCATCAGAAACGCGGTGATGCCAATCAGATTCAAATGATCGCCTTTCGCCTTCGGCAAGTTGATCGGGATGCATCCGATCCCAGGCATCGAAAGATTCAAATCGAACTCGACAATACGTTAACCTTCGTCGACAAGGCGAGCAAACAATCCACCGCTGACCTGGTTCCTCGCAGCCAGTTTTGTCAACCATTCGCAAGTGCTTGCAACTCAGTTGCTGAGGTGCGAAGCAGATCTATCAGATCGGGCATTCACACGCTCCACTGGCCAATCAAGCGTACAGCCCATGACCGTCGCGTGTGACCCCGCCGAAAACGGTCCACAAAAGTCTATCGCGGCCGCTCCTAATTAAGGTCTCGATAACACGTGGCCTCGCAGAACGTGTTCCACAACCGAAACGAGTCATGCGTGTTCTACTTAATCTATCGGTTATATGAATTATCCTCAGGTTTTTGCTGTGAGGAGCCGAATTTACAACGTGTGCGGATCATCACTTAGGCAAGCCGGAGGTGGATTGTGTCTATCGCGAATGTTGGAATTGACCTTGGGACCATGTATACCGTCATGGCAGCGTCAAATGGATGCCGAAAATGCATCGCTAGCGAAGTCGGATTCCCTCGCGACGCAGCAGCTGGATTGCTTTTCGATGAAAAATATGTGATGGGTGATGATCTGCGGAAGCATAGAAAAGCGTTAAATGTCATCCGTCCCTTTAAGGGAAACCGGCTTAAGTCAGCCGTGACCGAGCAGGATTATAGGAAATTAACCGACGACCAACCGGCTAGTCAGATTACTGCGGCTACCTACTTGGTCAAGAGTGTTCTCGACGACCTAGAACTCGATTCGGGTGCACAGATTCGGTGCGTCGTCGGGGTTCCGTCCTCTGCAACAATCTACAGCCAAAAAATCATCATGAGTTTGGTGGAGAAAGCAGCGCAACTTGTTGCAGTGGTACCCGAACCATTTGCGGTCGGTTTTGGACTCGACAGTAATGCCAACAACTCCATCATCATTGACATTGGAGCCGGCACAGTGGATTACTGCTACTTCTACGGAGCATTTCCCGCAGCAGAGGACCTCAAATCCCTGCTAGTCGGAGGCGATCATGTTGACAAGCAACTCAGGAAAGCGATTTGCAGAAAATTTCCGGACGTTAAAGTTTCTGAGCAGCAAGCTCAGTTCATCAAAGAGAAGTTCGGCAGCGTCGGGAGTTACACATCCCCGGCAGCGGTAGAACTTCCGACGAAATCAGGTCGGGTTATTTCATGCGATCTGACTGATGTCGTTCGCAGCACTTGTCAGAAATTCGCCGAAATGATTGTCGAGAACTTAACCTCTCATCTGAGCATGATTGAGAGTGAAGACTTCGCGATCGAGAATTCTGAGATCCTCTTGGCCGGGGGGGGTAGCCAGCTTGCGGGACTCGCTGAGTACATTGAAGACCGGCTCGACCTTAGGGGACAAACGGAAGTAAAGAAAATCCACGATTCTAGGTTCGCAGGCGCAAATGGTGCCCTGCAATTGGCTCGGCAATTACCCGATAGTTATTGGGAACAGCTCATCAGCACAACGACCATCGAGAAGAATAAGGCGGCATAGACAAGTCTGTTTTTAATTTATGAGGCAACGCTGGCATCAATTGTCTGAATCGGAAGAGCCGTAATCGGCTGAGATACCACAAATCCACGGCACTCCCTCAAAAAGTGAAGTCTGTTTTGTTCACTACAGGAAAGCTAACGCCCCCACCGCAGACACAAAGATACGCTCTTGCTGCGTTGGCTTTTCTGCTGTGCACATTCGGATCGAGTGTGTTCGCTGGTTTTGAGATGCCAACTGCAACTTCAACCTCGTCGGCACCCTACCCAGATTCGGCGAGTCAGCCGATCGATAATTCGCGAGCTGAACAAAGCCTTCTGCAATTGACTCCCACTCAGTCTCAGAATTTGAAGTGCGTCTTTCTTGGGATCAGCGTGACGCTGATCATCGCAATCTTAAGTAGCATCATCCGCGGCCGAGGAAGCTTGCAGGTGCAGCTCGGCTCGGGTGGGCAAAACGACTTCAACGAGAACCAGAATGGGCCTTCTGGAAATCCGCATGGGCAGGGCGCGGCCATTGGGGGTGTACCGCAGTATGTACATCAGATCCCAGTCGGTCTCCCCATGAGCTACATGCAGCCAATGCCTATCGCCGTACCAGTACAAATGGGATCCCATTTTGGTGCAAACGTTGGAGCGTACGGACAGCCTGGCGTCCCTCCAGGAGCGTCTGCTGCGGCTACGTCACGGCCCGTGAAAACGTCCTCAGAGGAAACCGGCGAAATCTCGGAAGACGAATCGAACAAATCGCAAACGAAAAGCCAGGTAGACTCGGTCGCCGCACAAGATCGAGATAGCGTCGAAGCGGGTAGCATCCCGATTCCGCTCGATCGGCGCCATGACGCTTTGACTGAGGAATTCGCCATGGATTCAACGCCACCCTGCGAACCGTTGGACCAAGGAACCGGCAACCATGAGGACGCGCAAGCGATCAGCACTCCGTCGACGACAGCATCCGACGGCATCACAGGTGGGAACGCAAATTCCGCCGAGTCTCGCCCCGAAATTTACCAAGAGTCAGAAGCCATTGCGGTAGGGACACGTGTTGCCGATCGAAGCATCGGTGTCGTCCCAATGCATCGGAGCGATCAAGGCCAGGGGCTCGACCTAAAAAACCTCAAGGAAGAAGACGACTCGGTCGCCACACAGGGCCAAGGGGACTCACTCTTTGGTGACATTATCAAAAACGCTCAGCGTCTCAAAAGATTAGAAGGCACCATTTGATCGTTGGTTCGGTGCTAACCAAGTACCCGCGATTTGACCATCTCGCGGAGACAGACTTCTGGTCTATTTGTGACAACAGGTCAACGGTTGCGGCAGTAGGTGGGCATCCGTTGCTATTTAGATGGCCTTTAAACCCATGCAAAATCGATCGCAAATCATTTTCGTCTGCATGGTTTCCTTGATCTCAAGTGGTTTGCTTGTTCTAGACGAGCAGCAAACCGACTCTCCGGGCAATTCACCTCCGCCCCAAAGTAAAATCCTTAATCGAAGCGACCACGCCCGTCGGAGCGAGGCGCTTACAATGCCGACTTTCTTCGAAGCGAACCATGATGCATTCGCACCGCATCAGCAAGAACCGTTTGCAGACAGCCCGGAACCGACTTTCACGTGGCCGACAACACCAGATAACGAACAAGTTGCTGCGGACGGTCCCCAAACCGACGAGATGGCAAGCGTCAGCGATTCGCAAACGCCGGGGAGCGATGATTCTGCGATGACTGATACAGGCGGAATCGAGCATTCTGAGAGACACTTGGCACAGGCAGAAGCATGGCTTCGCCGGGAGCGTCCTAAAACAAACTCCGATAACGGACTAACTGCAAATTTAAAAGCGGAAACTTCTGGTGAGAGTTTGCCCGCGCCCGGTGCGGCCTTGACGGAAAACGAAAGCGGTTCGACTACTTTTGCGACGCCCGTCAAAACTCTCTATCGAACAACAGAATTTGGTCCACAACCAATAGAGAATACAGTCAGGTTTGCATTCGACTCCGAATCAACGGAGCGTCTAGATCAGCAGACTGAAGGATCACAGGTCCGCCAGGTCCAAAACCAGCAGCCAAATCAAGAAACGGACTCTGATTCAGAGGAAGCCGAAGCAGAGCAGTTGGGAGTCCCACCTCCAAAACGCACATCCCAATTCGTGAAGCGAAACTCGGTTCTGCTAGAACCAGGCCGCTATCAATTCGAATACGGACTCCGTTATTCGGTTGACACCACCATCAGTCCCGCGGCGGGTATCTCCAACACCGAGGATTCGATTGTTCAGATTCTTAACGCAACACAAAAACGACAGGTGTTTTCGAGCCCGCTCGAGTTTCGACTCGGTCTTTTTGAGAATTTGCAAGGATTCATGAGTATCCCGATCGGATGGTCGGGAAGGTCTGTCACTGCCGGTAATTCAAAAAACGCTTCGGATACCTATGGACTCGGAGATTTGGGACTTGGCCTAACCCGAGTCATGTGGGCGCCCGAAAAATCCAAGAGGCGGATTCTCGGTTTCGTGCAAACTTCGGCACCGACAGGAGATGGCGCGATCTCGCTCTCCCAGCAAAACCGCAATGCGTCACTGGGCGCTGGCTATTGGACGCTTACCGCAGGAGCGAACATGAGTCAAAGCATGGATCCGATCGTGCTGTTTGGAAGTCTGGGCTACACCTACACCTTTGGCACTCGAATCGACACCGGTGACCGCATTGACGTTGGGAATACTCTTTTCTACCAGACCGGTGTGGGTTATGCGATTAATCCCAATGTCACCATCAGCGCAGCTTTCTCGGGTGCATCGACAGGAAGTATACGGATCAACGACCAAAGAATCCCCGGGGCAAGAACAGAACCATTTTCTCTACGAATCGCCGGTTCGATCAACTCGCCAGATAAGAAAAGCAAAACCGCCGCAAGCAAGAACTATGAACCTTTCTTACGGTATGGCTTGACCAGTTTGGCGAACGATGTTGAGTTCGGAATTCGGTGGACCTACTAGAGGAGCGAGAATTCATGCCAATACCCCTAGTCTCAAGTCGATGGGTCGACGAGATCGGTTGCTCCGCCTGGAACATTCGTGTGCGCAAAAGCCGGTTCCGCGGTGTGACGATCTATCTGCTTTCAAACTTGGCAATCATCGCGTTCCTCTCCGCGGACATGAAGGATACGGTGGGCCAGGAAAAGGCAATCGAGTTAAGCGAGCGAAGATTTGGCTCTCGTGCACCAGTGCGTGACGAGCTCACAAAGTTTCAAATCTACGTCAAAAATGCGAGGCAGCTTCGTAATGAGAATGTTGTCATGCAGCAACGCGATTTCTCCTGTGGAGCAGCAGCGTTGGCTACCGTTTTGGTTTACTACTGGGGTGAAGACCTATCCGAAACCGCCATTTTATTGGTCATTGCCAAAACTTTGTCCCGGGAAGAACTAGAAGATCGAGTTCGAAATGGATTGACGCTCACCGACTTGAAACGAGTTGCACAAATCGGCGGTTATACCGCCGTCCTCGGCAAGCTCAGCATTGATAGTCTTCGCAAAAGTAAACTGCCATTGATCGTGGGTATCACGGTGAACGACTACGATCACTTCGTGGTCTATCGCGGAATGGACGAAGAATATGTCTACCTCGCCGATCCAATTTTCGGCAAGAAGCGAGTCAAAATTGGTGACTTCGCGGAACAGTGGCAGAAAAACGCGATTCTAGCCGTGATCAAACCTGGCAATAAGCCGCGGGACGATAGCCCATTAAGACTCCAAGATCACGAGAAGTTATCCCCTTTGACATCGCAAGCATTTATCCAAAGACAATTAACCGGAAGGATAAACCCATAGTTTTTCTTTACCGGTTCACTCGGGTGACCAAGAGCACTGTGGTTGATTGAAGATGGACAACAAATTGCATTATCGAAACTGTCGTGACGCACGTAGGTCAACCTTGATCGGTCGTTACTCCGAGCTTTTACGGATTTATTGTATCTCTGTATTCCTATGTTTCATTGCTACGCCAAGCCGCGCGGTTGATGGAGTGGCTTCGGAAAATATCGACTTGGGAAATCCGAAAACTGGGGATATTACCTCGGTCGAAGTCTCAGCGGACACACTCGTCTTAACGCCAGCCCAGCCAGTGAATTCCGTGGAGGCAAATCGGATGTGGGTGGCATTGCAACCAGTTTTTATCGATGCACCTCTTGGCTCGGGGTTGTCGCAAAACTCGGCTTACGCAGGCGACTCCGGTGGCGGATCTCTCGAGCAACTGCCAGCCCCACTTCCTGATATGCCCCCCTCCACCACCGGCTTGGGGCAAACCGGCGAGAATCGGTCTCACATGTTGGATCATCCCCCCACAGATTCATTTGTTGAACTCCAGCATGTGCCAGCA
>JARGNK010000187.1 GCA_029213145.1 Rubripirellula sp.
CTGGAAGCGGTTGTGAGATCGATGAACTCGACCTCCCGCAACTCGTTCTCCATCGGCGAGACGGAGGTTGCTGCGTTTGTTAGATCTGCTGTCATTACGGCAACTTCATCATAGCCAGATCCACCATTCACGACATCGAGCCAGTCCTGCATCACAATCTTGTCATGTCCACCGCCGGCTTCCACGATATCGCTTTCCGCTCCACCATCGAGCCAGTCATTGCGAGGTCCACCTGTCAATCGGTCCTGCCCTTCTTCTCCGTAAAAGAATGCTTCAGCACTCGACGTTGATAGCTGATCGTCTCCTTCGCCAGCGTAGGCGGCAACAATCAAGTCAACACCGGAGGTAACATCAAATTGATCTGCGCCATCCCCAAGCCAAACGATGACGAAGTCTGTTTCTGACCGTTCGATCAACTCCACGTAGTCTGCATTCGCCGTCGCATCCGGATTTGCCGATCCAACGGAAAGCGGGAGATTACTCTCCAATTGGTACAACCCCGCATTCGCGGAGAGTTGCAGCACATCGGCTTGGTTCGATCCATAGATCTCGAGGGTCCGACCGACACGCCGCATGCCGGGCCAAAGTTGCAATACCTGTTCTTCTACAATTGCTCCGGCACCATCCACGATGATGACACTAACATCGTAGTGACCCGCCTCTGCATAAGTGTGCCCCATTGTGAAATTACGATTGGCTTCACCGACAGTATCAAGCGAAATTGTCTCTACTTCGCCATCACCCCAATCGACTCTCGCTGTATGCGTATCCCGCGTTCCAAGGTCAATGAAACTACCAGTGATTTGAGAAGTCCTCCCATCGACACCAGAAGATTCTTCAACGGTTAACTCAAGATCGCGGGGTGACGTATTTTCAACATTGATAAAAGTGGTGTAATCCGTGAATTCACCATCGGCATAAAGAACTCGCGCGTAAACCGGTTGGCGTCCGTGAGAGGAGAAGACCAAGCCAGAAACAGACGATGTCAAACTTCCGTCCGAATAGCCAGCCGCATCACGATCCGCTCGGTCGGTTGAGAAGAAATACTTAACCGCTTGCGACGGTACAACCTCACCCTCTCCACCAGACGCACCTTCGCCCTCAGGCGTATCCGTTTCGGCCCCAGAACAAGAAGCCAGACTGATAAACGTACCGGTTCCCTCCGATACGCTCTGATCCGTCGTAAACGAGTGATAAAGTTCACATGTTTGTTGCGGCAGAGGCTCAAGGGTGGGAAAGTCTCGATAGCCACTGAGCAGATTAATCGTGTTCAAGCCACCGGCAGAGTAAAGATTGGATCGGACCTCGATGTTGTTGGGAGCATTTGCTTGGAAAACATATCCCAACTCGCGCATTCCATTGAGGTCATTCCAAGTACCGTTCGGGTTCAATTGAAGGTAATCTTCCCCTGACCCACGGTTGTAAAATTGCACTTCGCTTAAGCCGACAAATTGATAGTCAGCTCCCGGGAATGCTTGGATATTATCAAGCTTGATATATCTCGCCTCGAAACCAACAAGGCTGATTACCTGCGAGAAATCAACGTTTTCCGTCCCCGGAGCTTTATCAAATTCTTGGGCAGATTTCGCGAGGACAAACTGCCGATCTTCACCAGCGACCAAAATATCAGCCCTGGCTACACCACGTTCCAATAGTTCCGGGCGGTTGACCAGGTTTTCGTTGTAATTCCAAACCCGCATATGATCGAGTTGCTGAACGCTTCCCAGATCAAACGTAATATTTGGATCCGTATCATTCGGTTGCGCCAGCGTACCGTTGCTGAGCCACATATTTCCATCAGGGGCAATTAAGTGGTAATCGGCAGTCGTCAGACCCGCACCATTGATTACGAAATTTGCAGTCCGATTGGTGTACTGACTGGATGCTTCGACACTTTGGATTGGCACGCGAGTTACAGGAATGTAATTATTCGGTTCTCCTTGATTCCAATTTGTATATCTTCCGCGATGGGTTCTTAGCTCTGGGAAATTTCCGACCGAGAACAGATACTCTTTGCCGCTACTGTCGATCCAGGACCAATCACCTTCGGATGTTGCATCGCTACCACCGATCCAAGCGGGTTGGGATTGGCCAATGCTCTGCAAGTAGTCTTGGGCTGACTGATTCACGACCGCTGCAAGTTTGCCGCCGTTGTCGGCAGCATGCTGCCATGCTTCCTGCCAGGTGAAAGAATCGTCCACGAATCGGATCGCATCGCCCGGGTCATCCAGGCTAAGTGCGCCGAGTGTTATGTTGCCTGCTTCCAGGTTGATGACGGGGACATCTTCCTCGACGATCAGGCCACGGTCGGAATTGATAAAAATCGAATGGCTTCCCGTTTCGCTGTCCGAGTTATCCAGGATCGCAAGTCCACCCATCACGAAGACTCCCGGTTCACTAACGAGAACTCCCTCGTCAACCGGATTGTACAGCTCACTCATTTTGGTCGGGATTTGGTTTACTGGAACAACATCTCGCCAATCGAGCACCTCACTTAACAAGCCCTGAAGTTGAACCTCAACCTTTCCAACCTTTAATTCGCCACGGTTTAGAATGCCGATATCACCCGAGTCCGTGGTGGCGGTCAGCGTTGTGACTTGAGTCCGCAATGGTTGCTTGGTAGTCCCAACTCCTTTATTGCTATCCTCGCCTCCGCCTTCGGCGGAGAAGATCACGCCATCGGCTTTTACGTTCAATAGGTTGCCCGACAGGTTGTCGTAAATGACTCCGTGATTATCGGTGCGTACGCCCAGCGGACCGTCATAGTCCGCGACGACCAAGATATCTCCACCTGTTCCGTCAACGTCCGGCTGAGTCGCTAAATTGCTCAAGCCAATATCGTGAGCAGAAAGTAGAATGAGATTGCCATGTTCACTGACAATCGATGATCCATCTTCCATCCAGATGCTAGAGGTGTTCGGCCCCGAAATCAGTTTTCCGCGATCGTAGCTGGTGCCTGAATTGACCACGATTTGTCCGAGGCCAGTCGTCTGCAGCGTAGGCATCTGCAACAAATACCCTGGCCGTTTCGAGGAGCTCGAAAGATCATTCCAGAAACCACCCGATTCAACTTCGAGAATGTTTTCGTTGGTTCCACCGTTCGGTTCGCCCGTATTGGTATTCCAATCTTCGACAAGGCCGTTACGTGTTTCGCCGTCTTGCCAAAAGACCATGCCCGCGGTGACGCCCTCCGAAACACTGCCGGTTGGGACTGTGGGTGCATCGACCCATCGCCATTGCGATTCTTCACTGGCGTCTGTTCCCCCGGCAAGTCCTGACTCCGACTCGACTAACGTCTTTGCCTCCAAAATCATTTCTTCATTATGCAAGACCGCTAGCCAACCACCTCGTTTCGCTGCATCGTCACGAGCTTCGTTGTAATTCACATCCATCTTGACGAATTGCAGATCTTTTTCGATTCGCACACCGCTATCGCCAACCAAGTTTATGTTGCCGTCGCCTCCCGACGCAGCGATCGGAGCTCGAACAATTAAACTGGCATCGTAACCGAGAACGTACGGCAATCTGCCGCCTCGGCTAGCTTCGTATTGCTGCTTGATCTCTGAGGCGGACAAAGCGCGGTCAAAGATTGAGAAATCATCCAAGGGACCGTTTAGCTTCGTTTTTCCCGAGGGGCTGTTGCCAAATCTCCATTCACCGGTGGTGTCGACCAAAGGATTGCTGCTCGTAATTGCCGAAGCCTGTATTTGCTCGCCGTTCAGGTAGAGCGCGGCGCGCCGCGACGCACCATCAAAGGTCGTTGCGAAGTGGTACCAAACGCCTGCTTGGACCGCACCACTCGCACTGTTTACAGTCGCTTGGCCGTTTGCACCAATTTGCACGAAAGCAAATTGGAGAAGCCCACTCTCATTAATCCATAAGGTGCTTTCCCGATTGATTCCACCACTTGTGTAATCCGTATCGCCGTCGCCAGGATTCCCTTTGAAATAAACAGCTTGCCAACCTTTGTCGAACGAATCGACCTTGAACCAACCGGTTGCCGTTTGGGCCGTGTTACCGTAGAGCGCGGAATTGTCGGGAATGACAACTTGTCTGTTTGTGGAACCGCCAGCCAGATTGACGCCGCGGTTCTGCTCGGCGGCTTGGCTTTGAATCGCACCAGCAACATGAAGTGTCGGGTCGTTTTCGTAACGTCCTTTGATTCCACCACCGGTCTGGTCGTTAACGACCGTACCGCCTTCTTCGTTAAACGCCCATGACGCGATTGGCATTTGCGCGTCGAGCGTGAAATTCCAATCCCCACCACGAGTATCGTTCCACCGGCCATCGGGAAGGATTTGTCCAGCGTCTTCGGCATTCTGCCAGTTGTCTGGCTGATTCGACGCCCAATTGTGGTAGCTGCCATTAACGGCGAATCCGGTTTCGGGCCGATACCACTGACCTTCGGTAGTCGCATCACTGGCGTTGATCCAGACCGAATTGTTACCTGCGACTTGGGAAATTCGCTCATTCTTTTCTTGCGAATCGGAAAAAGCGATCTGTCCTCCTCGAGAGGCCGCGTCTACGACCGCGTCCGCGTAAGTACTAAGTCCGCTTACAAAGGTGAGTTGCCCCTCTTTTTCGAGGACATAGGCCCGTGAGTTGGTCGTACCATTGAGGTCATTCCATTTGCCCGTCGTCCCGAAGAGTTCAGCATGATCTTCGCTGCCGTTGTAGTTGTTAGGTTCGCCCGCGTTCCAGTTTGTATATTCACTGTCCACGCCTGCACCATCGCTTGCTCCCTGCCAAAACAACACCGGTTCCTGCCAAAACTGTTCCGCATCGTCACCTGCCCCCCAAACCCACCTTCCTTCACGCTGAATATCGTTGGCACCAATCCAAGCTGTCATTCCCGCAGCGGCTTTTTCTGCATCCGCTTGCTCAGCAGCATTCGAGATCATTGCCAACGTACCCCCACGCTGCTCGGCATCGGCCACGGCTTCTTCGTAGGTCATTTGAGTGTCAATCAATTCAAAGACTTGTCGTTCGCCATTTGCAATGAGACTCAAATTACCGCCACCTTCAACGGCTAGCGGACCGTCCACCGTGATCATGCTGTCGGAAACAACGAGAAGGTGCCCGTGCACAATCTCAAGATCTTTTAACGAGAGATCGCCGAGATTGCTAACGTTCATCGCTCCCGTCGGATACCTACCCTCAATTTGATTCGTGCGAGTCGTTAAGGTTTGGTTTTCTGCTCCCAATCCACCCCGACCTCTGAGTGCGATTTTTGGGGAAATGATGGCGGGACCTGTCGTCTCTCGGTCCGGTCCGAACAGTTCAACGGCGAGTCCCGTTGCGCTTCCTTCTCCACGTATTGGTTGACTGAAACCGTTGACCGTTGATCCAGAACCGGTCAGCATATAACGTCCGAAGCTGGCCGATTGCAGGTCATGCAACTCCCATTTGGCTGTCACGTCCGACACAGCTGAGAGCAAATAGGTTTCGCCAGCCCGAAAACGTATGTCATCGATGTGAAATTGTTTTTCAGACGCAACTTTTTCGCGGAAGAATGACTGTGCGGGCGACATATAGATTGGAGTTTGCGAATCTTTCTTAAAGATTGCAATCTTGACCCTTCCGTCTTGCAACATCTGATTCGCGATTCCAACACGGCTTATCGTCGTGTCATATTCGAACTCGATCTCGGTAGCATACGCGAGTCCAGCGGGTAACGTTTCTGTCTTAAGATTCAGAAGATCGTTTGTTCTAAATAGTTCCTGCGTTTGCTCTGCGTGGACAATGTGCCCGGGGCCATTCCAAGTAAACGCTCCACCGCTGCCTGTCTGGATTGAGCCGACAATCTCGACATGACTTGCTGCATTCAAATCAACGGAACCGTTGAGCGAGACAATTTCCCCGACGTGCATTTTCTGCGTTTCGATCTTCGTGATCTGGTTGCGAGCGATGTAGTTACGTGTCGATTCTTCGGATAGGTCATTCCATCCCCCATTGGCCTCAAATTCTCCGTAGTGCTCGTTACCACCAAAGTCATTGGGTTCACCCGTTGGCAGATTCCAATTGATGTAAGCGTCATTAACAGTAGATCCAGTGCTGGTTCCGGACCAGAAGGGTGTCATGTCGAAAGCTGGCCGGATCCATTTCCAAACCGCTTGATTCTCCAAGTCGGATGCACCCAGCCAGACGGCTGAGCCGTTGGCAAGTTGCTGAACTTTTTCTTTCTCTTCCTCCGTTTCAAGTGTTGCGATCCAGCCTCCAAGAGTGAATGCATCCAACCAAGCCTCAGCCCACGTAAACTGCCCTTCACGAAGTTCGAAATCGAATTCTGTTTCGAGCACGTAAGAGAGCGTTTCCGTTCCATCCTCATCACTCCATGTTCCGTCCTCTTGCATCTTGAGGTAATGCTGTTTTCGGTAGGCATCATCAGGCTGCGTGAGCGCACCAGTTTCCGCATCGCGTTGCCAGTTCGCGGTGTAGCCATCGACTGCTGCGCCGTGCCGATAGTCGCCAATCCAGAAAACATTGTCGATCAGTCGCCCGTCGATCCAGGACCATTCATTCGCTTCAAAAATATCGGTTGCACCGAACCAGCCACCTTTTCCAGCGGCAACCTCATCTGTCAATCGCTGCTCGACCAAATTGTGCACGGTCGCCAACAATCGCCCACTTGCGGATGCCTCGGCAAATGCTTCGGCGAAGGTGTAGGCACCTTCGACAACTTCCAAGCGATCGTCGACACCTTCGTAGATGGTGATATCGCCATTGGTACGGATCATCAGTTTGCCGGGGTCAAGATCCCCGATCTCGACACTGGCCTCCATGCTGACGGTGGCGTCGCTACTGGCGAGTGGATCTCCATTCAAGTCCAAGCCGTTAATGATCAAGTCACCGTTGGACCGAATTTCGCGGTGTGAGTTACTATCTTCAAAACCGCCGACGAACCCGGTCACAACGTACTTTGTGTCGATTTCCGGTGGACTCGTTGAGATTCCCGTTTGATATTGTTGCTTGATCTCTTCCGACGTCAAAACCCGATTGAAGATCGCGAAATCATCGATTCGACCATTCAGCTTTGACTGCCCGGATGGACTGTTGCCAAGTGTCCATGCTCCTTTTTTGCTGTCCAATGGAGTATTGGTTGAAAGCGTGCCGCTCGCGACTTTAACACCGTCCAAGTAGATCGCGGTTGTCTTTTCATCTGCATCAAACAGGCTGGCAAAGTGGTGCCACTGACCGGTGCTTACCTGACCGGCACTGGTCGACACCGCAACTTGCCCCGTACTGCTTTGCTGGAGAAATCTTGCATGGAGAGATCCATCGTTGTGTAGCCAAAGAACATTTTCCCGATTCGCGCAGCCGGCATCACAATCGGTGGACCCAGCACCTGGATCACCTTTGAAATAGATTGCTTGCCAATCCTTGTCGAATGAATCGATGTTGATCCAACCCGTGACTGACTGAGTGCGGCCACCATAGAGTCTTTGGTCCGCACCGATCTTGATGTTACTGTCCGCTGCATCTCCCGCGAAACTTACCGACTTACCTGCAGCTTCATAGCGAATCGCACCTGGTTGCCCCAGAGTCGCACCAGTCACAACACCTTGCATCCCGGTCCCGAGACTATCGACGACCCGAGTTCCGGATGTTTCATCAAGCTTCCAATACCCAGCAGGTCCCTGGAACCGAAGCGTGTCTCCCCAGACCATCAATCCAACATCCACGGAGCTACCTTCTAAACGGTCGATTCCACGTGCCCGCCCTTGGTCATCCGGATGAGCTTGGACATTCAACTCTAACGCTCCACCGGCTACCACGGTCGCGTTGGGATTCAGTAATCCCGTTCGGTGCAGCCTTAGCTGGATTTTTTGGTCGCCATTGAGATTGGCAATTTCGCCTTGTGAGGCATTGATAATTGCTTCATGGGCGTCGATCACCGGGGCAGGCACGGAGCCAGAACCACCGTCGACTGAATCCCCCGTCACAATCGGACCTGAAACATTAACCAGTTCAATAATGCCGGAAGGATTGTAGATGTTGCCATCGAGGATCAGCTGATTCCCGGCGTCCCCGGAATAATTTCCCGCGATCAAAAGTCCGCCGACCGCATCGTCGGAGTTGGGGAAATGCCGAATGTTAAGTGAGTGATCATCTGGCGATACCAAGACGACGCTCGGCTTCTCAGGGCGTTTCCAATTACCCTCTTCCATCTCATCCGATGCGTTGAACCAAATGTTCCCACCGGAGAGCTCAAAGATCTCATCGTTTTCTGCTTTAGTCGCAATCGATGCGATCGTTCCACCACGCTTCTTCGCGTCCGCTTCGGCCTGAGCGTAGGTGAATTCACCCGGGATATATTGCAAGCCATTGTTCGTCTGCAGGACATAAGCAAGTGATGCAGTTCCCGCTAGATCATTCCATTTGCCATCTGTGCGCAGTTGCGCGTTATTCTCGACCCCGCCAGAATTATTAGGTTCACCCGCATTCCAGTTGCTGTATCGTTTGTCGACTGGCGATCCCCCCGAATCCGCTGGGCCGCCACTCCAAAACTGCTTTTCAGTTGAGGAATCATCAAAACTGTAGTCGGCCAGATTGAGGTCACGCAAACGCATGTCGTTTGGAGAGTAATTTTTCAACTCGACATGGACTTGGTCATAGAATAGAGCATCGCCCGAAACGCTTGCTGTTCCGCTCAAAGACGTCGCATCTTCAAGGGGCGAGACGCTAAAGCTCGATTGCTGTTCTACAAAATCGAAAGTCAAGTCAGTGACTTCTATCGTCTCCCCGGGCGCGTAGACAGACTGCACCTGCTTGGTGCCGTTATTCAGCACCACTCCGTCACTTCGTGTGACCGTACCCGTCGCATCCACTTCCAGTCGAGCGCGCCCGCGGCCATAGACATTGGCATTCCAGTCGATATTGCGATCAATGGTGACTGCTCTTGTTTCGGTCACATTGCTAGATCCACGATCGGTCTCTGCCACGGCATCGAAGGAAGCGTCATCTACCCCTTGTTCCGCATTCACTGTCAAAACATCGGCATGAACAATTGCATCTGTGCTCGATTCGATTAACGAATTTGAATCAAAGGTAACGGACGCATCCGCACGCGACGCCGCGCGTCCACGGCGGGTATGAGCGCGTGTATAAAGATCAACCACATTGGATGCGCCTAAACCGTCTGTCTCACCGTGAGTTGCAGACAAATTAACATCTCGACTGATAAGGCGTGCCCCATCACCAAGGCTTACCAAGGCGGTATCCACGACATTGACGATGCCAGTGGCTTGATTGGCATTCTGCATCCCACCACCAAACGCCTGGATCACCTCGCTTCCAGGTTTGGCGGGAGCAGTATCAAAATCACGCACGATGGCATTCAGTGTTATTTCTTCTGACGCAAAGAGGTCTGCATGATTTACGTAAATAGCAGTTCGGTTTTCGTGCCCAGCATTTTCAACGATTTGTATGCCAGTTCGGTTATTACCATCGGCGTCGACATTTTGATTGGCTTTCGAGGATCCAAACAGTGCGCCAGAATGAGTGGTTGATGTTAGTTGATCCTCAACACTGGTGATCGCGTTGACCTCAATGCTTTTGCCCGCAGCCAAGCGAGCGTTTTGGTCAAAGGTGATCACCGCATCGAAAGCATTGTTAATGGTTGCCTCCGAATTGGCATTCGCATCCAACGCGCCGTAGCTCTTGGTGTCTGCGTGAGCTTCCACGTCGTCACTCACCTTGGCTTCGATCGTCAGATCGGCATTACTGGTGAGGCTTCCAAATAAGTTTACTTTTGCTGCGTGTGATACGGTCGACGCCACTGTGGTCCCAGCGCCAGATGCCAACAGCGCTCCACCATAACCTTCCCCCTTCGTGACTGCGTTTCCTGATGAAATAGCGGTAATGTCAATGTCTTCGGCGGCATGAAGATGACTTCCCGCTGCCAAGTTGATGGTCACGATCGGGTCAGCCGTGCTCGTCGCTTTGGGCCGCACAGACTGTGCAACCAAGCTTCCACCAACGCTATGCACATGACTGGAGGCAGTTCCCGTTCCATCCGAAGCAGCCCGGGGGCCCAGTTTGATATAGGGTAAACTCTGGATGCCAGACGTCTGACTCGAAAGGGCAAACATCAATTGTTGACTGCCCTCGCCAACATCGTCGAGAACATCGTCACCGTTCGCATCGACAACGATATTACCGTTGCTGTCTCGGTTGATTCCCAAGTCGATGCCCATATATCCGATGAATCCATTCCTGCCAATTTCACCCTGACCCATTGGGTCATTTCCACTCAATATCAAGGTGCTATCGTCGTTGGGAGCTGCCTTTAGTCTGAATTCATCGGCGCTGGCATCAGCGACATAATAGGTGTACCCCGCTTCTAGCCCGACGATTGCCATCTCCGAAACCGGCAACAGCTGGTGGTTGACCGAGGCGGGCACCCCAATTGAGTCGATCTCGATCAGATTCCCTTTCACGCCCGATTCACTAGCCGTGTAAAGCCTAACTGAATCGCGATGACTGGAATCATCCGTTACCTTTTCGACAATATATCGCCCGCCATTTTTCAGGCCCTTAATAACCAAGCTATCAGAGGCACCAATCCAAGCGTCCGTATTATCACCGAGTAATTCTGCGATCTTGCTGTTGTCTTCCGCCGAACCGATCGTTGCTAACCAACCATCCTTGGTCTTCGCATGGTCTCGCGCCTGATCGAAAGTCAATGGGCTGCTGGTATAGATGACGTCGTAACGCGGCATTTCCACGAGCACAAGATTTTTGTTTTTATGCTCATCTTTGGTGTCGTTCCAAAGTCCGGAGCCATACATTTCCAAAGCCGTTTCTTTGTTGCGGACTGCGGTAGCGCCACCGCCATCATTCGGCTCACCTTTGTTCCACGGGATGGTGTATTCAGTGGTACTGTATCCATTTTTCCCGCCTTGCCAGAATTGCGTTCCATAATCAGATTCAGCGAGGTGCACGGAATTCGCTGGCTTGCTGTCCCAAACCCAAACATCTTCTTTGGCATCGTCCGATCCTCCAAGCCACACCGTGTTTCCCGCGGCAGCGGTTACAGCGCGTTGGAGTTCATCATCACTGGAGATCGAAGGCAACCACCCACCGACACTCTCAGCGTACGCTTTCGCATCGCCAACACTCTTGGAAACATTATGAAGAATGAACTGAGGCCGTTCGATTACGTAATAATTGAGTGGATTATCGCCGTCTCGATTACTCCAGAATCCATCGCTGTCAATCGAAGTAAAGTGCTTATCGACTGTCGTGGTGTCCGGTTGATCGGCCGCCCAGTTGACGTAAGCATTGCGCACGCTTGAACCGTCGACACCGCCATTCCAAAATTGAGTGCCTGCTAGCTCATGCAAATCACTGGAGGATTGATCGGCACTTGGATCCTCTCCGGCGGATGGGTCATCACCAGATTGACTTGTTGAACTGCTGGGTCCTTCCGTCCAGAACCATTGGCTCTCGGCTCCCTCAGATTGGGATGCAATGGTGTACTGCACAAGCTGGTTGTTTTCTAACTGGCTAACGACGTCACCCAAATAAATCGTGTGACTCAGCGAGCTACTGCCTTCACTCGTGAGATCAACAGCATTCGGGTCATCGGTCACTGGTGGGTTCGCATCAGAAACGTCTACGTTGACAGCGCTCGCTGAAAATGTCACATAATCAGCCGGTCGATACGTTACCGAATCACCATTGTTGAATCCGTGATTCAAAATTTGAATGAACGAACCGTCGACGCCGGTTGAGCCTTCACTCGCCGTTGTGTTCTCGATCACAGACGCACCATCGATCGGCTTAGGGGCCGGATTCGGGTCGTCGGGACTCAGCAACATGATCTCATCATCATCAACTCGATTGACGAGGTAGGAAGCCTTGTCTGTCAGTCCGGCGATTGGTCGATCGCCGCGCTGGTGATAGGTAATTACATCCCAACTGGATGGGTCCCACTGATCAAGCGGGAACGGCCCTTGGAAAGGAGCGTTACGACCGAAGTTCAGACGATCCTGGGAAGTGATTACGGTTGAAGCGTCACTATTTAGTTCTTCACCCAACTGCACCTTCTTGGCATCGTATCGAATGACGTGATACTCCCGCCCCGCGTCTAACCCCCCGATATCTGGGCGGCCGGACGAATTTTCGTAGGAAACCAAGTCACCTGTTTGCAGTCGATGGTCATCATCAAATTCGATCGTATTGGCGACCGTGTCGACGCCCGTGTCTGCGTTGAAGTCCGTTGGTCGAGGGCTTTTGTCTTGCCCCCCCGTCGCTTGTATTTCGATGACGCCATTTGCAGACCGAACCTCTGTTTCCGCTCCGACGACAACTCCCACCTCTGGGCTCACTTCAGCACTGCTGGAGGGCGACAAAACGGTGACAAGTAACGCTCCACCGTTCATGGTCGCTTCGGAACTAGCATCGACCATGGAACAAGAGGAAAGGTTGACACCTTGGCGTCCACTGGCCTTGGTATGGTTCGCTGATTTCCAGCCTGTCGGTTGGTCATCCTCCTCGGCTACATCATCTCCCACCCTCGCGGTCACAATCGGTGTCGCCCAGGTTTTTAGTTCCAGCCCGCCACCTGCAAACCCCAACGATACGGTCGTTTGTTGAGTTTCACCTCGGGCACGCCCTTCTGCATTGGCGACGACATAAAGCAGATCATCGGCAATCACATCAACCTTGCCTTCGATGACCGCTTCAACGTCTGGGGACGTCGTGATCTCGGGACGCGCGGTATCGACGCTTAGCAAGTTTGCCCCCACTGCCCCGGAATGAACAACCATGTCATTCGTGCCATCAAACCACGCATTGACGGTAACACTCGCCATTTGCGCATTCACCTGCATCTCGCTTGATCCTGTTCCACCATCGATCCTCGCATCAACGGTCCCGCTCAAGGTGCTATCACTGTTTGATGTAGACGACGCTGAACCCAGGCCGACACTACCCGACCAGATTACTGACTCTGTATTAAGGTGGGCTCGCGAGCTTGCAGATACAAATAGGTTTCCGGAGTCATCTGCATCATCTGATTGAACAATCACAACGGGGCAGGTCGCAGAGGTCTCCT
>JARGNK010000188.1 GCA_029213145.1 Rubripirellula sp.
ACGATAAATGTGAGCCGCATGGGAAGTTAGCGTCCTGCCATTGGCTATTTCATGCTCCTGAGATGCAAACGCTCCTTTGCACCAATAGAAAAAACCGTCTGGCCCAAGATAGGGGCCATGCATGTCGTTTCCGCAGTTCTCGATGGACCCACCGTCAAACCAAATCGTTCGTTCATCGGCTACGTGGTCTCCGTCCAAATCACGTAGCTTCCAGATGTAGGGCGGCGCTCCGATATAGACTGCACCGTCATGAACGAGAATGCCCTCGGGGAAAGGCAATTTGTCAGCGAACACCTGTGACTCATCAAACGTGCCATCCCCATCACGATCAATCAAACGCAAGACACGGTGCTGCGGATCCTTCAATTGGACAGGTGCTTTTCGGGTGTCTCCCGAACTGTCCGTTACATAAAGAGCACCTTGGGGATCAAAACACATGTTAATCGGCCGCTTCACAAGGGGCGGTGAGGCGACGCGGATGAGTTCAAACCCATCTGGAATCGTAAAGCGATGGGGTGCGATGTCGACGATTTCAGCGCAGTTCCCGCGTAAACAGACGCAAAAAATTCCGACGGCCGTCAGGATTGACAGGATGTTGCGATTGATCATAACTGCCGCTAAAAGATGGCTTGAATGGAACGAACTGATTTCACGATTGTAGAGTTGCCGACCTACTCCACCAACTCAATTGACTTCTTACTGAAGTTGTCTTTAGCGGGCGTTGGCAGACACGAATAGCGAGGGGATGGCGAAGCAAACAAAAATTGGTTTCGGCAGAATGCCGCCTGATTTAGAGGGTGATTGAGAGCTTAACCGAAAACTCGTAGCGGAAGCCGTGTAGGCATTCGGCCCAAACCGGAAACCGCCGAAATTCTTGACGAATTCCGCTACGCCACTTTGCGTTTATCCATGATCGATTGGGGTTTCGGATAGGTTCTAAGTTTAGGTTGGGTGTAGGTTGATCAAATTCGAAAGCTGATCCGGTTGAATTCGGACCGAGAAAGCGTTGATCACCTCTGGATTAAACGTTGTGGTTCTTTCTTGATTGTGAAAGCGATTGACTGAATGCTTGCCGCTATAGACGGTTTTCATTTGGGAAACGTCGGACCTCACTATCGGGCACGTGTTGCGAACGGTGATACCATTGGTTGGAAAGCTGTTTGGAATCAATTAGTTCGAAAAGTATCTGCCTGGCGTCTGCCCAGGTGACTTTCGCTCGCAATACAACACCGGTATTCGCATCTGCCCATAGGTCAATTGTTTCGGGTGTATTTGATGGAAGCTGCCGTCGCCGGTTTTTCAATCTGGCTCTCACATGATGAACGTTTGATTCGCTTGGATCTATGAGTTCAACGTCGTGCCGGCGCTCGATCAGCGCGAGCAGGCCGGTCATGTCCAGCAACAATGGTTCGTTGGGAGAGGTCGCAATTCCAAGCAACCACATGCCTGGAAGATCTCTTCTTAACCTGCGAGCGAGTGAACGAGCTTCGCTCGCGACCCATACCGGCCTGCCTTGTTGCGTTGCCCAATATTCGGTTCCGTCACTTCCCATGATGAACGCATCATCGGTCGGGCGCAAAAGAAAGCAACCGCCACCCCGCACATTGAGCGTTAATTCCTTCGGCTGAGATTGTGTCGCCGAATCGAAGAGAGTTACGTGGTAGGTTCGATCAACAAGCTCGGCGGCCGCCTGTTGCGCTCTTTCTAGCACATGGCTAGCGCTAACGATGGATGGCCATGCGACACCAGCCAGCAACATCAGCGTCACCGCAGCACAGGCGACCAGCGATGATGCCGCAAGCAGTCGCCGTCGTGGACGACCTCTCCATGCCGGCGCGACGATTTCTGCTGTTGTTGGCGGCACTTGCTTGGTCTGGGGTAAAGCGGTCGCCTCGGGCGCGTGAAAGAAACCATCTCGCCCGAGCGAGTGGATACGCCCCTCCATGCGCATATACGAAAGAAAAAGCTGTTGCGATTCGGCGGATGCACTCAGCGCTCTGGCAAGTTGCATTTCCTGCTGTTCATTCAGAGTACCGTCGAAGTGACCGATAATCAGGTCCTCGATTTTGATTTCGTTTCTCGCCGTGTCTTCCATTCTATTTCCTCCTTCGCTTGCATACGTCGTTGCATTGACCCGTTGAACGCATTCTTCACCTAGTTGGGATTACGCTGCCCTGCAGTAGGAGCAAGTTGCGAGGGTTTAGAGCGACGGTACAGGCTGCGTTCTCTACGGCGTGCACTGTGTTGAGTTGGGCGTTTGTGTGTTGCAAGTTCGTCAGGCTTAATCTGGGCCGCGGTTGCTTGTTGCTGGATCAGAGAGACTGCGGTGGATTTTTTGGCTCGTCGTGCGGATTGATAACGCAGCGATGGTCCGTGAATGTGCCGCGAGGTTGCGGGTAACGGTAGGAATAACAGAGGACGGATGATTGAGTGGCCACGCAAACATACGCCGCCAGTCGTCCTCTCGTGCAATGTGTGGCTCTGGCTCTTTGCGGCAGGTACGACTGGGTAAATCCAAGCCAAAAGGCACCACCGATCAGCATACCATCGAATCATCGAGTGCGAAAATCTGAATGCATCAGATCGAATGCACCTCACTTTTCGATCGCGCCTTCGTGGTCGTACTCGATCAACGGCGCAATCACGTGTAGGACGTGATGCTGGATTGTCATGTTGCAATCGATCGGCCAACGCGATCTCCAGGTTCGTTTCGAGCAGGAGTAAGGGTACCGGCCTGCGTACTGAATACGATTACGATTTCAATTCTGGAACTATGGATTTGGCGATTCGCGTCCATCGTTTCATCTCCTTACACCAAGTACGACACGGTCCAATTCCAGACAGAAAAAGTCTTAAAATTCCAAAATGCGGCAAAATGTCTGAACAGAGCTCGCAGAGGAAAACGTCACCGCTGAGTTGCAGTGACCTGGAAATCAAAGGGGTTCATTTGACGCACGGCCCATGCCCGACGTGTGTTGGTCAACTTCGGGCGATGCGGATTTATCTCAGCCGAACGCTGATTTGTAGCTTGGCCCTGCTACAGGCCGTCCCAGACTGCACGCGAGCGGCAATCGAGGAGACCAGATTCGAGCGGCAGATCCGACTGGGCTTTGGAGCGAGGCTGAGGCACTTGCCCGAATCACGTTCGTGATTCCCCCATCAGGTTTCCGCTTTCAGCGCTCCAGTCATTTATTGACAAATCAACGTCATTCACAGAGAACGCCTGCATTTACCGGAATCGCAAGAATGACTCTGCAAGGCGTTAAGTCGTGATCGCGTGCGTAAAAAGTTGGGGAATTACCTAATTCAGCAACGACCTACTTCAGCAACGTCTCGCGGATGCAATCAAGTCGATGAAGGAACAGCGGCCGTGAAAGATACATTGATTGGTTGTCTCGCAGGGGAAACGGATCCATCCATTTCGTGATGCCGCCGGTCAATAACCGCGATCTCGGTGGGCCTGTTGCCAACGGACAGGTTTGACTGCGATCCGAAATCAAAACAGGAACCGAAAGCGGTGGGTTGAGTGGAGCACAAATGTGCTTCAACGCTTGGTGCGTTTGGGCGGCCGAGTCACTAAATTCGGCGCGACGCTATCGTGATGCAAATTCAGTACGGATGGCATCTACCGTGGCTTTCACGGACCCTGTTCGCCTAACTTCCAAATTGGGCGTCTCTTTTCCTGTTAGAGCTTTGAGTTCGCGAACGATACGCGACGCAGCTTCTTTGGCTGCGTGTTCTTTGGCAGATGATTGCTGGGGCACCAGTTTTCGGACGTGAGAATTTGAATGCATCATGGCAGTGCTCTGAGCTACCTGGCAACGAGTACTGTTTCAATTCAACTCGAGTTCAATTCACATTGGCTTTGCGTGCCAACGACGAACGTTAGCAAGGTGTGAACCCTATTCTGTGACCGGTAATGGATTACTCGCAAACATTGGAGTGAACGGAGTATTGCCAAGGTTGGATACCAAGCAGTGCAAGGCTCCGCCTCGATTTCGCAATCGGCTGCAATCGATGAATCGAATATCCCATTCCGGCAGCAGGTAGGAGTAAATCTCTTTGACGTTTTTTTCCTTTTGCTCTTCGTTGCCGTACGACGGAACAAGCAGGGTTCCGTTGGCAAAAACGACGTTGGTATAAGAAGGGAAATCACTGCCGCTACGAGTGGGCATCGGAATCCGTACGACCTTCAGCGGAATCCCATCAACCATGATTCGGCTCAATTGGCTGGCAGTTGCATCAAGCAATGCCTTGTTTGGCTCTGATCGATCTTCATATTCTCCAACAACCACTGTATTGGGATTCACGAATGCCATGAACAGATCGATGTGCTCGGTCAGTTCGCCAAGCATAGGGTTCACGAAATGCCAGTTCATTCCTTTGTTGATCCTCCGTAACTCACGTTTGATCGTCTCATCCGAGAACCCGTAAGTTCGATTGAGTGTGACGATTGAGGAAGAGCCAACGGTGAGGCCTCGGCCATTGGAAAGAAGCATGCCCCCTTCCACATGAATTGGGGTGTCCACGACACGTGTCCTCCAATTCCTGCGAAGGGTATTCGGTAGTGCGTCGAGAACTGTGCGCCCGCGTCGGTCATCGCGGGTTAAGAGCGAGTCAATCCAAATCGAGTTGCCGGTTGATGTCCGAGATATGATTGGGCCTTGGTCGCGGAACCAAGGTGTTTCGCAATCGCTGATCCCAAAACGGACTCGGTCCAGCGGGACACCGGCGGCCTGCAATGTGGACTTGGCTTCGTCAAGCGACTCTTCGATATCCGAAACGACAACGACTTGGGTCCGGTCATAAGTTGCCTTGACGATTTCTGTTACTGCTGAATGGCTGAACGCGATTGTGTTCCAAGCGACAACCAAGCCGGTTTGGTGTTCGTGCTCGCTGACCATGGTTCCTGAGATGGGCATATGCACCGATACCATCTCAGTGGTCAAATCAAAAAGCGGACTCCACTGCCACCGACAGGCTGTTTCACCAACAGCATTCGTGGGTTGCGGGATAGCGTGTTTGAGATTCTCCAGCTCTTCAATACTGCGTTCAACGAGATGGTACGCTCGAACGTATCGGTTTCTGCCCAAGAGATGCTTATCGACCGTCACGGGAAGCTCGCACTCGATAAGTTCTGTCTTGAGACTCTCTCGCGTCTGAGTTGCAAGTTCGATTGCTCTGTCCAAGTTACCTTTGGACCAATGCATTTCACACAAGATCATTCGCAGATCCAGCATTAATTCTTTGCTTATTCCCCACTCCGCTACCTCCGGAAGATTTTCCACGATGGCGATAGCTTCGTTCATTTGCTCTGTTCCGCTGCGACCCAACGCGCGTTCGATTAGCGCCATGTTACGCAGCCCTATTGCGAGAATCATCTCGCAGTCTTGGATATCCCGTAAATGAGCTACGCACTCCTTAAATAATTGATAGGCTTTTTCGTATTCACCATTTGCGGCGATCAAGCAACCGAGCGAGTTCTTCGCCTTCGCGAGGATCGTGGGATTTTCAACGCTGGATGCCAAGACGATCGATTTTTCAATCATTTGCTTGGCGTCGATTCGGTCACCGTCTAGGATCAGCAAACGCGCCAGGTAGAGCTTCGACATGGCCATGTGGTGTGGCAGCACATATTCGTATCGCGCGTCTTCCTGAAATTCCTGATGCGCTTCTTGGAGTTCCACAAGCCAATGCACCCACTCGGCACTTGGCTGATGTCGTCGCGCCATAAGAACAGCGAGGTTGTCTGAACGCAGGACCAAATTTTCGATTGATTTCGCCTTGACTTCATCCCTGCCAAAGAGAAACGTTTCGAGTTCTACGACACGATTCTGCGAGGCACGATTGACCGCGAGCGTGTTTGCCAAAGCAAGCGTTATCACCATAGAAAACGCGGCGATGGAAATCAGCAAGCGTTTTTGATTCACGGGTTGACTGAACACGTCTGTTACTCGTCCGTTTCGTGAATCGCTCGGGGATCTTGAAGACCGGACTTCGCGTTAATTTGTCGGTGAGTAAGCGGAACCCGGGACGGGGGAACGCAGACCTTGGTTGCGGGATATCGCCGTCTCCATTCGCCCCAAGTCAATCGTTCAAAGGGATGATCCTCGAAGGGTAATGCCGTAGAGTTTTGGGAGTATCGTTCGCCGCGATATAGAAACACCATCTGATTTTCGATATCCAAACCGCCCACGTGCAGTGGGATCGGGGCATCCGATGCGTCACGCAGAACTCTCACGCAGTTTGCTAGATAACAGTAGGTGACAGACACTGACAGTTTGTGATTGAAGTTCAGGTTTACAATGTGCGCTAGAGGATCCATCATTTTTTCCGATATGAACGCGATGGTTTGGCCAGCTACTTCAATACCGATCACCGGAGTTTCATCGCTTAGATGCACCTCACTGCTCTCCTGCAGTGGCGGCTGATTGATACCGGCATGATCGACGTAGGTTTGAAGAGCTTTGTGGAAGCGGCCTCCCTGGATCGCATCCCGCCGACGCACTGATTCGATGCGTACCTGGCTAGCACCCCCCCGATCCGCAGGACTCGGGGATCTGACTGACGCGTGTGGCATTTCCTCGAATCGCTTGATCAGATGGCTGGAGCAAAACGTTGCAAGAAAAAGGAAAATGGGGATCACGCCCAGCTTTAACCAAGATTGCAACATGGAGGACTCGCTGCCGAAGGTGAGGTTTTAACGCCCAAACGGTGGGGAGCGAGTTGCTTCACGCGGGAGTCGCTCTACTCTGGACAAGCTGACATACGTATTTGCACCTTCGACTTACACATGAAAAAAAGATTTTTTTAAGAAGGGATCGATCAACCGGTGCGGCTGATCGATCCGCTCGACGGATTTAGCTCAAGTGCCAGAGATAATTGGGGAGGTGGCCGTCACTCGCGGATGCGCCGCCGGCTCTGACGACCCATCGCGAGGCTGGGGATTCCAGCCTCACTTGGCCGACGAGATATTTCTCGGATCCGATTACTGATTGAGTTGCTCCTCAATCGTTTCACGGGCGGCCCGAGTGCCTAAAGCTCCCCAAAGCCCGAATGGGCTTTCGCAGCCAGGGACAGTGGTCGGCACGATCGAACTGCTGCTGCCGCCGCCAACATTGACGTAAACCGTCGGGCTATGACTATCGCCAGCTTCGATCGAATCGGTGATGAAAATGACCGCTCCGTCACCCATTAAGATGTGCGCGCCGCCTTGGTGCCGACTGCCGGCGGGAAGCGTTCCTCCAGAGGTGATTCCGTTGCACATCACCAGCTCGCGATTGGGTGGGAGGATCGTGCACATGGAGGAGTACACGCCTGCATGCGCAGCCCACCGGAAACCTCTCATTCCCTCGCCGTTGCCTTGCAACTGGCCAGCATTGGCCCCCCAAACTGTCGGACGGCTAGGGTCGGGCCAATTGTTGGTGATTGCAATTCCTGGATTATCGTAGACGCCACCCCGTCGGCCAGCGTTGATTCGTGCACGGGTTCGAATATCACTGTCACCGAGATCAGTGACAATCTCGCCGGCCATGACGGTGTTTGCTAGCCCATCGAGTACATCTCGGAACTTGGACTCCGTTCGAGCAACGAATAACCCTCGACTTGATTCTCGCTTCCTTTGCGCCAGTCCGGAGTTCGGTCGACCGAGGTTTTTCAAGTTCCACCAGCCCGGACCACCGCCATTTCCGGCAGTGTTCGAGAAGTATCGATCTCCCACCCAAGTGTGATGCATGGCGTCGCCCAAGGAGGCTGCATAATTAGTCCGGCCGTGTGCCGGCAAACCGACGCCAGGATCGCTCGGGCAGCGAAACGTCAGTATCTCCGTCAGCCATGGGGTGTACTGGTGCCGCGCATGGCTTCCCAAGCCCTTGTGAGGTGTAGGCCCCATCGGTGGAAAGGCTTCTGGAGGATTGAGGGCGGTCCCTATGGTTGGCTGAAAGGGATTGCTGATCTGTTCCCAGAGTGCCTGCTGCTCAACGTAGGGAAGGATTCCCACCAGATAGCTCAAGTGCATACCGTTGTTTGCAATACTGATTCCCGAGTCGCCATTCAGGCCTCCATTGAACTGCGACGCTGTTCCCGATCCGTGAATCGGAAGTTGTTTGAAAGCAGAATGATAATTGTGGATCCCCAAGCCAATCTGCTTCAGGTTGTTACTGCAGCTCATTCGCCGAGCTGCTTCCCGCGCGGCCTGGACGGCCGGTAGCAGGAGACCGACAAGCACGCCGATGATCGCAATGACCACCAGTAATTCGACCAGGGTGAAACCGTGGGGTGACTTTGAACGCATTAGGATTTCTCCGCGGGAAGGCCTTGAAGAGAGACTCTCTCAGCAGGCTGAAAAGTGAAAAAGAACCGAAATCAAAAACAACGTAGGAATCTGGGCGATGCGATTGGCGACGCCCCCTATTCTTCGCCTCCCTCGGGCTCTGTTCCAGCGCCCGAATCAGGATGACTTGCGGCGTAGTTGGCGATGTCGTCGGCATCTGCCACAGGGGTATTCGAGGACCCGCCGCACCCCACAAAAAAAGGAATCGTAAAAAACGCCAAAACAATGAGCTTGATACCGTGTTTCATTGAAAGTCTCTTTGCGAAAAGGCCGCAGCACGAATCGTGAATTGGGGTGTTTTTGAACACATCAGAACCCTCTGGCGATGGCTGGCTTGATTTAAATACGGATCTCGAGCTGGACTTACACCGACAAATGCAAAATCAAGAAACGACGATCCCTGGACTGTCTTCAATGGGGCCCACATCGGGGCACAGTTGCACTCCATGCGATAGTTTTGACGGCGGGCTCATCGCACGAATCGAGCAAGGAGATGATCACGCATTTGCGGAGCTTTTTTCACGGCATCGAAATCAGCTAAAGCGAATGCTTGACCGTCAGATGGACAGTCGGTTGCGCAGGCGGGAGGATGCATCAGACATTCTTCAGCAGGTCTACATTTATGCTCATCAACAGATCGATAAGTACGTCTACGAGCCCAAGATGCCGTTCTTTCTTTGGCTTCGAAAGTTAACCAAACAACGGATGATTGATTCCCATCGGCGTCACTTGAACGCTGAAAAGCGAAGCATCAAGCAAGAGCGGACGATCAACCGCCGATCTGCGGCGGGAGCGTCGGCTTCTTTGGCGATTCAGGTCGCAGCGTGCCTCGCTTCACCAAGCCAGGTCGCCATGCGGGCGGAATTGGTCTCACAGGTGGCTCGGGCGCTCGAGAGTATGGATCCAATCGATCGTGAGATTATCGCGCTCCGTCACTTTGATGAATTACGCAATTGTGACGTGGCCAAGGCTTTAGGAATCAAAGAAGCTGCAGCAAGCAATCGGTACATGCGTGCACTCGAGCGTCTTCGTGAATCGGTCCAAGATTTGTCGGGTTACGTTCAGAACGAAATACAGTAGCACGGCTGATTGTAATTCTCTACGCGACTCGGCGTCTGCAGTCGTTCCCCGCTTGCATGGGGTGCATTCGCAAATTTAGTACTCACCTATGATGGAACAATCAGAGAAAAGAGATCCGGTAGAAGAACTTGGGGAAGAGTTCTTGATGCGTCTTCGTCGAGGTGAAAGACCAGGCATAAGCGACTACGTAAACGCATATCCCGAGCTGGAAGATCAAATACGAACCTACTTTCCAGCGATGCTTGGGCTGGAGCGTCTTAAGTCATACGATGTCACACCTGCTGCTGCTGCTGAAGTTGTGTTTGATCTCGACCCGCATCTGCAATGGGATGACCTTTGCATCGGCCGTGAATTGGGGCGGGGAGGCATGGGCGTGGTGTATCAAGCGGAGCAGCAATCGCTGCAACGCAGCGTAGCAGTCAAAGTGTTTCCCGCGGAGGTTGCCAATGTTCCCGAACGCTCAGCGCGGTTTCAACGTGAATCGCAAATTGCTGCGCGGCTTCATCACACAAACATTGTTCCTGTGTTTAGCGTGGGTAAACAGCATGGGATTCCTTACTTTGTGATGCAACGAATCGACGGACTTTCATTGGCGCAGTTGATTCAAAACACGCGTCCTTCGCATTCGGTAGATTCGCCTGAACGAGTCGTTAAGGTCACGTTTCCGGAGGGGACAGAATCAGAGAGTTGTTTGCATACTGGCCAGCCAATAAATGAGTTGGTTCAAGATCAATTCGGTGAGAAAGGAGAGTGGGATTGGGTCGCCAGCATCGGGATGCAAGTTGCCGATGCACTTGCGTATGCTCATACCCACGGAGTTTTGCACCGCGACATCAAGCCTGGCAACTTACTGATGGACCCGTCGGGAGTCGTCTGGGTTACCGATTTTGGCTTGGCCTCGGCGCTCGATTCGGAGCGTGTTGAGGATCAAGGAAAACTCATGGGAACGTTGCGTTATATGCCGCCGGAACAAATCCGCGGCCAGCATGATGCTCGCAGTGATATCTACAGTTTGGGAGTCACGCTTTATGAGTTGCTGACGCGATGTGCCGCGTTTGAGGCAGACAGCCGAGTCGACTTGCTCAACCAAATAATGATGGGTGAATCGCGATCGCCCAGAGAGTTGCGACCTGTCGTCCCACGCGACTTGGATGCGATTGTGATGAAGGCGATGGAATACCGCCCAGAGCGGCGTTATGCATCCGCTGAAGAATTGTTAGGTGATTTGCGTCGGTTCCTTGAACGCCGTCCCGTTCGTGCGCGACCTACAGGACCGTTGCCGCGAATCACGCAATGGGCGAGACGGGCCCCGGTCGTTGCTTCGCTCAGTGGGACCCTGTTTTTGGTTTGCATGTTAGCCCTGGTGCTCGTGAGTGCGAAATGGAACGAAGCGGTCGGCGAAACTCGACGAGCAGAAAATAATCTCGAGCTTGCCCTTGAATCAATTGACCACTTGCTGGGACGTTTCGCATCGAGCTGGATGGCTGATTCCAGCACATTCATTCCGGGTGCCGAGCTGTCCGAAGAAAACATCGGGTTTCCACTCGTGGTCTCGGATCACAATGCAAATGTGTTGAACAGTGCATTGGAATTCTATGATCGGTTCGCGCAACAAAATCCTGTGGATCGCCGACTTCAAACGGACATGGCGAGAGTCCATCGTCGTGTCGCGGAGATTCACAGCCGCCTGGGACAATACGAGCCTGCAATCGAGGCATATCTTCGGTCCTTGGCGATCCTGGACGCTCATGCTGATTGCGACATGCCGGCCTTGGCGCTGTCGAGGGCGAGAATCCACAACCAAATCGGGATGGCGATGCACGCCTCGAGCAGATTCGATGAGGCTCTCTACCGATATTCGCGTGCTCGTACCCTGCTTTCTGCTCCTGCACTTGCTGAGAGGAAGGATTGCCGGGCTGAACTGGCTCGCGTGTTCACCAATACAGGTAATTCGCAATGGCTGATGTTGCAGCGTGAGCAGGCGAGTAAGAGCCATCAAGAAGCAATCTCGATTCTTGAACGTTTGGTAAGCGAAGACCCATCTGCCCAAGATCTTCAACTCGCCTTGGCAAAGGGATACCGCGTTTACTACCCCTTGGTCGCGTTTTCCCGGCGGCGTGGCGAATCGGAACGGGTTCGTGATGCGGGGCTGAAGATTCTGGAGCAGTTGGTGACAGATTTTCCCGATCACCCTGACTACCAATGCGAACTTTGCGAGATGCTCATCGTCTCGTCTCGACGCCGACGCGGTAGCCGAAATGTGAATTACCAAATCCGTCAATTGGAACGCTGCGTTGCGACGATTCGAAGATTGACGGCAGCCTACCCATCGATCCCGCGGTACCGGGTGGTTTGTGCTCGTGCTTTGAATGACATGGGGAGTGCACTGCATCAAGGCGGGAGTTTAGCCGCAGGAGAGCAAGCTAAAGTTGATTCGCTTGAGATCTATCGTCAATTGATTCGCGATTTCCCTGAGACGCCCGCATATCGCATTTTGGTCGCGATGGCCTTAAGAGACCGAGCCAACTTGCTCGAACGCTCGCTCGAATTCGCTGCCGCAGGGAACGCCTTTGAAGAAGCGATCTCGCATCACAAGGCCTACATGGCAATGCGCCCCGACAATCAATTTGGAATGCGATTACTCGCCGGCCTGGAGCGTGACTATGTGGAGTCTAAGAGAAAAGCGGAGCAGAGTTTGTAGAGCTTGCCTGGATCTTGCTTGCTCGGGCCTTGTGTGCCCAGGATGCGTTGAATTTGTGAACATTGCGGCCTCCTTGATCCCCCGTTTTCATCAGCGGCATGGTGACGTTAGCTGTCGTGAACGTTCGTGCGTGGCCATCGCTTGATTCCGAGCCTATACATCGAGGCACACCAAATGCTCGTTAGCAATGCATTGCCACCTATTCGGTTGAGACGACGAGTGATTTGACGTGTTTCTTGGAAATGTGATGGAAGCACTCGTTCCGCTATTCGATGTTGGGCGTCGTTGTTCGGGTAATGTTTCGGCTTGATGGACTGGTAGAACAAATCGGCCGAACCTTGGAAACAGGCGTTGGAGTTTTAACCCGATCGTACTGTCGCCGGCAGCGCTATTTGTTTGTATGTGTTGCGAGCGAGACTCGCTCTATCTCGTGAAAGGAACTTGCCGATCACGTTGGGCGAGTTGCTTGGGCAGCCGCTCAGTTGCTTGTCCCCTAACGGCTGTGGCGGTTAAAAAATGGATGAGACTGATGGAACGGCAATAAACGTCGGTCGATGCAGAACCTAGATTCGACTTGCCCGAACACTTGACGATCAGAAGGGGGGCGTTCGCCGTTGCTTCTGCACAACCAGCGTTGGCATCGAGCGAATTTGAGTTAAACAGGTTGGTTCCGTCCAATCCATGATTGTTCCCATTCGATTTTCTTTATCGGCCCCCCAACCGCTGGCGACGGGGGTGTTGTCAGGAACCTGCGGACCAAACGACTGCGTGACCTTGATTTCGACGCCTGTCGCTCCGGGCCGGGATTTGGAAGAGAGTGCGGCGTCCTGAGTCAATGAATTCGCGCAGAATGCTGCAACAAACTGGACCTGTGAGGACTGGACCTGTGAGGACTGGACCTGTGAGGACTGGACCTGTGAGGACTGGACCTG
>JARGNK010000189.1 GCA_029213145.1 Rubripirellula sp.
TGTTCTAAAAACCGCAACCAGCCGATTTCTTACAACGAAGGAAATTGGAAAATCCAAAAGATCGACTCTGGTGAGTCCCCCCCGGGATCAGATGCCGGAAAGGCTCGTTTGGGTTTTTCCTACCTCGTTTTCAATCAGCTTCACTACTTATCCTCAGGAATGGTAATCGTTACTTTATCGACGTTTCCGGTGAATTCAGAAGCCTCGCGACTATCGAATAGATTGGAAACGACTTGCGTTGCGTCATCCACTCCGACGTCAGCCGTTTCATCTCCCGAGAAGACAGCGGGTTGCGTTTTTTCGACGCGACCTTCGGCAACCTTTTCACCATCGACAAACAGCTTGGCAACACCACCTTTCCCGGTGCCGCCACCGTCATAATCAAACGTCAACTTGATGTTGGCCTTTTCGCCATCGATCGCCTTGGGGGACTCAATGGTGTATTGATCGAGGCCAAACCAGTTGTAGGTATACGCTGGTTTACCTTCGTTCATGTAGAGCGCCCAACCGCCGAACTTACCACCTTGGCAGAGGATAACCCCATTTGCTTTGTCATTAACGGAAACATCTGCTTCGATCGTTTTCGAAGTATTTTTGACGTTCAAAAAGGTGTTTTCGAGGATCCCTTCCATGCCGTGCGACAGTGTCAACGATTTGCGATCCCCCATCAGGTCAGGTCGCCCAGCAATCTTGGCGTTGAAACGCTCGTAAAGACGATCATCAATGGGGTAGACGTTGTTGGCCAACGCCTCGAGAACAAATAAACGTCGCAACTCCTTTAGCTTCTCGGGATTCTCTTTGGCCAGATCCTTCGTCAAGCTAAAGTCTTCTTCTACGTTGTAAAGTTCCCAGATGTCTTCCTCGAGAGAACGCAATGGGACTCCTTGCCATGGGACCTGGTGGACGGTACGAGCCAACCATCCTTCATGGTAGATACCTCGATTACCGAACATTTCGAAATACTGCGTGGTGTGTTGATCTGCCGCCTCTTTATCCTTGGCAGCATAGAGCATGCTCACACCGTCGAGCGGCTTTTGAGTCACCCCATTGATCACCTTGGATTGAGGGATTTTCGCGGCTTCCAGAACGGTTGCGGCAACGTCGTTGACGTGGTGCCATTGATCGCGAATTTCACCTTTCGCTTCAAAGCCGGCCGGCCAATGCATGACCATACCGTTTCGAGTTCCCCCGAAATCGGCGGCCATTTGTTTGGTCCACTTGAAGGGGGCATCGGTTGCAACAGCCCAAGCGGCCGAAAAATGCGGGAAGGAATCGGGGCCACCCCAATCATCAGAACGAGCCAACATACTCTCGACCGTCTCGGCGTCAAAAATACCATTCAGGTGAACAAGCTCGTTGAACGTCCCTTCCAAACCACCTTCACCGCTGGCGCCGTTATCCCCCATGATGTAAATGAACAGGGTGTTATCAAGTTCACCGATGCGATCGATGGCATCCACCAAACGACCAATTTCTACGTCGGTGTGCTCGGCAAAACCAGCAAAGGTCTCCATCTGCAATGCAAAGAGATCTTTTTCTTCCTTACTCAGTGACTCCCAGTCTTTGATGTCCTCTGGCATTTCTGCCAATTGAGCATCTTGGGGCACGATGCCGATTGCCTTTTGGCGAGCAAGTGTTTCCTCACGTAATGCCAACCACCCTTTGTCGAACTTACCCTTGTATTTTTCAATCCACTCCTTCGGTGCATGATGCGGTGCGTGCGTGGCACCTGGTGCAAAATAGACGAAGAATGGTTTCTCGGGCGTCATCGCTTGCTGAAACTTAACCCAACGGATTGCCGCGTTGGTCATGTCTGCTGTGAAGTGATATTCTTCTTGAGCTTCTTTCGCCACACGGGTGACGCCATCAAAGATCACGGGCTCCCACTGGTTCGTTTCGCCCCCAATGAAACCATAGAATTTGTCAAACCCTGACTGGGTTGGCCAACGGTAAAACGGACCAGAAACCGAAACTTCCCAGGTGGGAGTTTCGTGCCACTTCCCAAACGCGGCGGTGCTGTATCCGTTGTATCGCAAAGTCTCCGCAAAGTACTTGGCATCGTTGGGGCGCATCCCGAGGTTACCGGGGAATCCCGTGGCGATTTCCATCACCGAGCCAACGTTGACGTTGTGGTGATTGCGTCCGGATAACAAAGCAGCGCGAGTTGGTGAGCAAAGGGCCGTGGTGTGAAAGCGATTGAATCGCAAACCATTCTGAGCTAGACGATCGAAGGTCGGCGTCTCAATCACACCACCGAACGGCGCGGTCGCCCCAAAGCCAATATCATCGATTAGAACGACGACCACGTTTGGCGCACCTTCTGGGGCCGTGACTTGGAAAGGGGCAGGCTTAGTCGCCTTGCGGGCGTCCATCTCACGGATTGGAGGTGTGCGTGGGTTTGGAATCGGCAGAATCGAACGATCGATTTGCTGTGCTGTCGTTGACTGGGTCATGAATAACACTGCGAGTGCCATCACGACCAAGGCACGAACCTCCCATATGGGTACGTATTTTGGCATGTCGGTTTTCCTTTTAAAATCTCTTTAATTCGAATTGACGCTGTTCAATCGGGCAACAAGTGTAAATGAACGACCCCGCAGATCAAGGCGAAGGATAGTGCGGTTAACCACACGTTTACAAGCGTCTCACACGACAGGGACAACCGAACAATCGCGTTCCGCTCGCGTTTGACCTCGCTGGACGTCAGGACGCTGTACTTGGAACCAGGCAGCCCTTGGCAGAACGGATACGCCGAGAGTTTTCATAGCCGTTTACGAGACGAGCTATTGAACATCGAAGAATTCGACAGTGTGAGTCACGCCCGTAGAGACATCACTGCAACGCCCGATCCCAGCCGGGACATTGCGGGACATCATCAGCAAGTTAACTGCCCCCGATGCGAAGAGGATTCTCGCACTTTGTCGCTTCGGTGGATTCGGATATCGCGAAACGGCACTCACGCGCTGGGAGGACATCGACTGGAACTCAGGATGGATCACAGGACGATCCAGCAAGACGGGATCACCGCGAGTCTTGCAGGCTATCAAGAACGCTCATCGAGCGAGCCCGTAATCGTTGTCAATCCCAAACTGTACTTCGGAAAAATCGCTGACCTGCTGGTCGCGGCTGGCATTCAACAGCAGGTTCACGATGGCAAGCATTTCCTTTTCGGGCATGAAATCATCCTGTCAAGCGTGATGGCTGGACCCTCTGCATCGACGAGCGGCGACTGCTTGCTGATCGCCGGGCACTTGGATGCTGGCTGTGTTGTTGGAACACGATCGCCAATTTCCGTCAGGGAGAGCCGCGACAACGCCGAAATGCTAAACGACCGCATCACTTTCGTCCCAAGCTGGCGTGGAGATGTGCTGGTGAGCGACCCCGACTGTTTGTCGAAGATCACCCTTGCTTAATAGGAGCATGAAAATGAGTGACAAATTCAACGACTGGCTTGCATCCGATATCGCAAGCCAGTCCGAACTTGAGACGTTGACGAAAGTCTGCGACTTGATCGACGAGTGCAAGGGCGACTTTGCTGTTTTCACCTCCAAGCTCGAAGGTCTATGTGCAGCCGCAAGCCTTCGCCATGATTCTCTTGAACGTGACGCCGAGAAGATCGGATTGGCAAGCGATCAAGGCAAGGTCGTGAGCAAGGACGATGCACTTTCGGCGATGCAGCAACGATTGGACGATGTCCGCAGTGAGCAATCAGATAGGCTAGTTGACCTCGTCAGCAAGCTGGAAAACGTGAACGCCCTTGGTGAGTCGCATGGGTGGACAAACAGCCGCATTGAGCAGGCATCGTTCCTCGAAGTTCAAATTGAGAGAACAAAAAAAGACTTAAGGTAGAACTGGTTGACTGCCGGTGCTTCTGCTTAGCATCTTCGAGCATCGGCGAGTTATTGAGAGAGGGTGGCAATCTATTTGGTTGCTGCCCTCTTTTTTTGTGCCCCTAGGTGAACGCTGGGGTGAACGCATATTAAAAAAGCCTCTGAAACATTACGTTCCAGAGGCTTTATAGTGACCCCTACGGGACTCGAACCCGTGTTACCGCCGTGAAAGGGCGGTGTCCTAGACCGCTAGACGAAGGGGCCTCGTTGTGCTGAAGACGCGACCGGTTTTCACCGGTTGATTGCGAACAACATCAACTGAGCGAGGGTTTTAACGAAGGGAGCGTGGGTACGTCAAGGGTTCACTCAGTCATTCTTTTCAGACAGCCATGAATCTCGACAAGTTGTCCCGGTCGTTCTGCCGGGGAATCAACTCGTCCTCCGAAAAAAGCGTCGTTCAAGATTCTACGGGCGCGTCGCCTGATTCCAAACTTCGCTGAATCGCGTCATAGACTTCGCGACGATGGACCGGTACCTCTCGTGGTGCTTCAACTCCGAGCCGCACCTTATCACCACGGATTTCGACAACAACGATCTTAATGTCGTTGTTGATGACGATACTTTCGTTCTTTTTTCTTGATAAAACCAGCATGTTCCAGTCCTTTCTTAACCGGCCCAAAATTCTTTTCGATTCCTGAATGCCTACGATCCCGATGCGATCCAGAACGGAATTCGTCTCCACATCCTGTCTCACCGCTATGTAGGCCGGTTGCGTCGGCGAAACTTCCCGAGAGGGCATCGCCTTTCCTGACACCCTCAACTCTATGCCAAAAAAAGGCCGCGTCAAGGAATTCCGCCTTGACAAGAACCGTTTTTTGACCTTTAGCACCCGCTTTTGCCCCACACAACCGCTAAAGCGACTCTGTTTGCTTTCAACGGGACAGTTTCAGCCACGAAGCACCCTAAGGAGGGGGGTGTCGGCCCGAGGCCGAGCATGGAACCCTTTCACGACGAACTGCGTCGTAATCATCAGGCGAGCGCCCGGCAGGGTTCGGATCACCTTGTTCGGTCATTACAATAGAAGTATATGCCCCAAGCGATCACGGTGAGATGATGGTCCGAGCGATCAGCAACGACAACGAGAATAACGCCAACGAAGAACGCGAGGTAACCTTCACACCTTCGCGAGCAACGAAGATGTTGCCTCTGGTCCGACGGATCGTTGAAGACATTTTATCGTTACAGGCCTCAATCCGAATCCAGTCGGAACAGTTGCAGGGAATCGACTCGCTTCCCTCGACCATCGAACTTCCTGACTATCAAGAAGAGGTCAGTGACATTCGAGCTTCCTTGGCAGGAGAGCAAGCGAGACTCGACGCTTGCCTCAGAGAGCTGAACTCGCTTGGTGTTCAACTCCATCAACCCTTCAGTGGTACGGTTGATTTTCCAGCGGTATGGAATCGCCGACCCATTTGTCTCTGCTGGCACCCGGGTGATGCGGAAGTGATGTATTTCCACGAACTCGGTCAATCAGCGGCAGACCGCAAGAAACTTGAACCGAGCCTGTTTGGTGTCGAGTCATTCAGCTGAGCGGTCTCGTTAAGACCGCTCTTCGCGGACCGCAATGAACCAGTCTCCCGCAGCGTTCTTCGCCGTGTACCGCCACACTCCGCGTTTGCCTCCCTAAGCATCTAGCCACCCGCAAGCGAATCACTAGGGAAGCATAAAAACCTGGAGCGCGCGACAGCCATGGGCGCCTAAAACGAGACTTTGTTCGATGTCGGCAGTCTTGCTAGGCCCCGACACGAAAACACCGAAACTGCTCGTCGGGACACCGATCCTCTCGTAAGCCTCATGCATATGATTAACGATTTGGCTGCGAGAAACGACCAAAGCTAGGTACTGGGGGATGAACAGCAAGACACGGTGTGGAAGCGACCCACCATCGACCCAGATTGCACCATTTTCGGCCACGATAAATTCTCCCCGCGCAACGACCCAGTCAAGCGAAGCAAGCCCATGCGGGTCATCGAAACAAGAGGGATCGAGATCACCCTGAATCGCCTCGGGTACCAGTGAAGCAATCCGCCTTGCCTTGGCGAACACCTCAATCGCATTCAGTATTTCACCAATTTGCTCGGGGCGGTCAATCATATGAGCTTGTCCGCCGACGGTCCCAAGCGTCTCAACAAACTGTTGCACAGGGTCAGCATAGGTCGTCATCCGCGAGGGATCGACTTTGGGAAGCGGGTTCGAATCCAAGGGGCGGGTTCGAATCCGATCAAGCATGCTGCGGCGGCTAGATGTCGAAGCGTTCATCAGGCGTTTGTCAGGAGCGGGAGTTTTAATGGTTCAGTCCTCGTTACGATTCCGTCCGTACCATTCTCGAAAGCTCTCACGGGGAGGATTCGGTAACTCACGTGCAATCGTCCAAGTATTCAACCGATTGTGGGTCATCCAATGCGGCAGGACCCGAAGAGCGGTTCGACCGCACTTGCCGGCAATTGCGAAAAGCCGCGGTCGCTGGAACAACATGGATGCCAAACGCATCGAAACCCGCTTGCTGACCGGCAGCAGACCTCTGCCGACCAGCTCTTTCCGCCACGCCAATAATTGGTGATGGAGCGGAATTTTGACCGGACAAACATCCGTGCAGGATCCGCACAGGCTGCAAGCATAGGGCAAGCTTTTGTAGCTTTTCGCGTCCCGCGTCGGCGAAAGAACCGATCCGATCGGCCCCGGGACCGTTGCATGGTAGCTATGCCCACCGCTGCGTCGGTATACAGGGCAAGTGTTCATGCAAGCACCACAACGGATGCAATTCAGCGAATCTCGAAATTCAGCGTTCCCTCTCAGGCGGGTCCGCCCATTATCGACCAAAATGATATGAAGTTCGCTATCGGGATCTCGTGGTCCGTGAAAGTGCGAGGTATAGGTGGTGATCGGCTGTCCCGTCGCCGAGCGAGCGAGTAACCGCGTAAAGACGCTCAGATCTTGGAATCGCGGGATTAGCTTTTCAATCCCCATGCAAGCGATGTGAACTTTCGGTAGCGAGACTCCGAGGTCAGCATTCCCTTCGTTGGTGCAAACGACCAATCCACCGGTTTCGGCAATTCCGAAGTTGACTCCCGTGATGCCGACTTCACCCATTAAGAATTTATTCCGCAGATGTTGCCGCGCCGCTTCAGTTAAATACTTCGGGTCGCTGGCACCTTCATCGGTTCCAAGGTGTTGGTGAAAAGTCTCTCCAACTTCCTCCTTTTTGATGTGGATAGCTGGCAGCACAATATGACTAGGCGTTTCGTCTCTCAATTGGACAATCCGTTCACCTAAATCGGTATCCACCACCTCGATGCCGTTATTTTCGAGGAAGTGATTCAAATGACATTCCTCCGTCAGCATCGATTTGCTTTTCACAATCCTCAACGTCTCATGTCGCTTCAAAATTTTTAAGACAATTTCATTGTGCTCCGCTGCATCGGCAGCCCAGTGCACGGTCGCTCCGAGGCGGGTCGCGGCTTGCTCGAATTGCACGAGGTAATCCGCAAGATTGGCGACCGTGTGTGTTTTAATCTTTGAAGCGAGTTCCCGCAGGTGCTCCCACTCGGAGACACCCCCTGCCTGCTTGTCGCGTTTGCTACGAACGAACCACAACGCTTTATCGTGCCATTGTGACCGTTTCGGATTTGTAACGAACGGCCGCGCGGCGGTGGGATGATCGACGATTGGCAATTTCATCGAATCGTTTCGCTGGGGTTGGAGTGGGGAGCGGGGGGATTGGCGTGAGAGGCAGGACGAACAACGGGGCGGCCAACAAGGATTTGCGCGACGTGCATCACGGTGATTGGGTGATCTTCGCGCCGAATGAGTCCCTGCAGGTGCATCAAGCAACTCATATCGGCCGATGCCATCACATGACTACCGGTCGCCAAGTGATCCGTGATTCGATCGCGGCCCATGGCCGCTGATACGTCCGGCTCATTAACCGCAAAGGTTCCACCAAAGCCACAGCACTCATCGCTTCGCTGTGGAATACACCACTCGATGCCTTCCACCAATTTCAAAATTTCTCGCACCTTGTCGACCCGCGGAGTCATACTCTCGCTGGACCCCCCGAGCCTCAGCTCACGTAAACCATGGCAACTTTGGTGCAAGGAAACCCGATGTGGGAACGTGACATTCAAACGCGTCAGTTGCAGCACGTCGTGCAGATATTCGCAGAGTTCAAAGGTCCGACTTGCAACCTTTTGATATTGGGCAGAATCCTCAGTGAAATACTCCGCGTAATGATGGCGGATCATCGCGGTGCAAGAGCCTGAAGGGCAAATCACCGCATCATAATCGGCAAAAATCTCGACCATTCGCCGAGCGACCGGCGCCGTTTCGCTAACACAGCCTGTATTGGCCATCGGTTGACCACAGCAAGTCTGAGCTTCCGGAAAGACAACATCGAGGCCAAGACGCTCAAGCAATTCGAGCGTTGCGACGGCGACGTCGGGGTAAAATTGATCGATGTAGCAGGGGACAAACAGTGCGACAGGCATAGGAGCTTCGGGGTGCGATTCGAAAGCTAACTCACGGGCGCCCAGTATAGTCAAAAGCTTGATGGTTGCGTCAGCGGACGAAACGAATCCAGCCCCCCATTGCTGGTAACCCCGATCAATGAAGGCAACAGTCCGCAGTTTGTCCGCTGACTTGCCTGAAGGATGCCTATTCCCTCCCCGTCCAGATCGGATAGGTTGGCGTCGAAATAACCGATCCTCGTGGGCCGAGAACCTGATGTTTGTTCAGAAAACCGTGGAGGGCGATCAACGCCCTAACATCATTTTCATCATCACTGACCAGCAGCGATACGACACAATCGCGGCGTTCGGCTTTCCCCATGTCGACACCCCAAATCTAGACCGGCTGGTCCGGGAAGGGGTTTCATTTGATCAATGCCATGTAACCGCAGCATCCTGCGCGGCCGCCCGAGCAAGCCTATTCAAAGGATACTACCCTCATACGACTGGCATCTTGAAAAATGCAGACACTTGGCGACGTAGCTGGATCCAACAACTGAACGATTCAGGATATTACTGCACCAACATCGGCAAGATGCACACCTGGCCATTCCAAACGGAACTCGGTTTTCACGAGCGGTTCGTGGTCGAAAACAAAGACCGCTACCTCGAAGGCCGGTATTTTTTTGACGAATGGGACAAGGCATTACGGTATCGAGGCCTGGTAAAGCAACAGCGCGAGTTCTACCGGCAAAGGAAAGATTATCAATCTGCACTGGGTGCTTTTCTCTGGGAACTCCCCGAGGACACACATCCCGATATGTTTGTCGGTGATATGGCGCGGTGGTGGATCGACTCTAAACCAAAGCTAAACCCACTGTTTCTGCAGATCGGTTTCCCCGGGCCTCACCCACCCTACGATCCCGTACCTCGTTTCGCAGAGCGATACCTCAATCGCGACCTGCCACTGTTGCCTGTCACGGATGATGAGCTCGATTCTTTGCCGCCTGCTCTCAAAGAATTGCGTCAACACAACCAAGACATCGACCACGACTCGGTGATCATGGATCTGAATCCGTCCGAAGAACAACGACATCGTCAACGGGCGTTCTACCTTGCCAACGTCAGTATGATCGACGAGAAGGTTGGCGAAATCATCGAAGCACTCGATCGAAAAAACTACCTGGACGATTCCATTATCATCTTCACAAGCGACCACGGTGACTGCCTAAGCGACCACGGGCAAAGCCAGAAGTGGACGATGTACGAACAAATCACCAGGGTGCCGATGATCGTCTGGGCACCTGGGCGATTCGGATCGGGAAGGACCGTCGAACAATTGGTCCAACAAATGGACATCGGCCCGACGATTTTGGAATGGGCAGGGCTGCAGGTGCCGACCGACTGGGAAGCCGAATCGCTCGCAGCGGCGTTTCAGCCCGAGACCGCCGATACGTTTGCGGGCCGTCCTTACGTCTACTGTGAACAGGTCCGAGACGCAGTCTTAACCGGTTGTGAATTCATGACCATGGTGCGAGATAAGTCCCACAAGCTAGTCCATTTCCTCGATCAACCCGATGGCCAGCTGTTCGACTTAGTGAATGATCCAGATGAATGTGAGAACCTCTGGAATACCCCTGCCGCCGCACCCCATCGAGCCCGTCTTTTGGCGGAGTTACGTGAGTGGCGAATCCGTAGTGGGGTTCGCACCAAAGACTGGTGCAGTGAGTGGCGTTAACAATTAGCCGACTGCCACGTACCATAATGACGAATCAAGCAGCTATCTTGATGCCCCCCATTCACCAAATGCCCGCCGTCCCCTCGGTGGTCTGACGGACGATTGCAGGGAAGACCCCGGACGCGAACCCTAGGTTGTCCGGCGACCGTTAACGCATTTTTCACACATCAACAGGATTGGCGATGAAGACTCGGACGGACTGGTTACTCGTAGGCACATTCTGTGCTGCACTCGCTGTCTCGCTCCCCGCGAACGGGGCTGATCCGGCGGCGGACAAAGTTTCGGGCATTGATCAAGACTTAATCGCGAAAGCGATTGATCCAGGTGAAAACTTCTATCTGTATTCGAACCAAAAGTGGTTGGAAGATACAGAAATTCCTTCTGACAAATCAAACTACGGGATCTTCACCCTGCTGGATGACAAAACCCGCGCGGAAGTGAGAGAACTAATTGAGCAAGCCGCCAAAGCTGGCGCGCCCGAAGGAACAGCGAAACAGAAAGTTGGCGATCTTTACCAATCGGTGCTCAACCTTAAAGCCCGCAACAAAGCCGGGACCAAACCGATTGCCAAGCTGATAGCGGCGATCGATAACGCCGAAACGAAATCAGCACTCGCCCGGGTCATGGGAATGCTCTCACGAAACGGAGTTGGCGGACCTTTCGGCGAGTACGTAAACAATGACGCCAAGAAAAGCGATCAGTACGCGGTCTACGTCACCCAAAGCGGCTTAACGCTCCCGGATCGTGACTATTACCTCGAGGATGAGGAGCGTTATCAGAAACTGCGTGATGAGCTGAAAGAGTATATCGCTACGATGCTCGGGCAAATTGGATCCGAAACTCCGCGGGAGGCCGCCCAAACTATTTTTGAGATCGAAACAGAAATCGCAACGAACCATTGGACCAAAACCGAAAATCGAGACCCGGTCAAAACCTACAACAAACTGTCACCCCAAGAGATGGCAGACTTGGTGTCTGGTTTTCCGTGGGCAAAGTACGCCAAAGCGACCGGCATTGACGGTCAAGATAACTTCGTGGTGCGGCAGCCAAGCTACTTCACTGCTCTCGGCAAGATGTACGAAAAATACGACCTCGAGGCCTGGAAGCAGTATTTCCGATTCCACTTAATCGATGCGTACGCAAGTAGTCTGAGTGAAAATTTGGAGAAACAGCATTTTGCTTTCCATAGCACGGCGATCAGCGGAATCACCGAACAAGAGCCAATGTGGAAACGTGGCGTGAACGTAACAGGAAGTGTTCTTGGCGAATTGGTCGGCCAGTTGTACGTCGAAGAATATTTTCGCCCAGAAGCAAAAGCCCGAATGAATGAACTGGTGAATAACTTGAAGCTCGCATTCGCCAGCCGTATCGAGAAAATCGATTGGATGGGTGAAGGCACCAAGAAACAAGCACTCGAAAAACTTTCGATGTTCACCACCAAAATCGGCTACCCCGACACTTGGAAAGATTACGAGGCTTTAAAAATCAATTCGCCGATCTTGGCAAAGAACCTCATGGCATCAGCTCGCTTCGAGCATACCCGACAATTGGAAAAGTTGGGCGGACCAATCGACCGTAATGAATGGCATATGACGCCACAGACGATCAATGCGTATTACAACCCCGTAATGAACGAGATCGTCTTCCCCGCCGCAATCTTGCAACCACCCTTCTTCAATATGAATGCAGATGATGCGGTCAATTACGGCGCAATCGGTGCTGTCATCGGCCATGAGTTAAGCCACGGATTTGACGACAAAGGAAGCAAGTTTGACGGCAACGGCAATCTTCGCATGTGGTGGACGGAGTTGGATCGCGAAGAATTCGAACGTCGGGCTGGCGGATTGGTCGGGCAATATAATGAATTTGAACCGGTTGAAGGTAATTTCATCAATGGAAAACTGACACTAGGCGAAAACATTGGTGACCTCGGTGGCTTGAGCGTTTCGCTCGAAGCTTACCGTCTATCGCTCAAGGGAAAAGAAGCGCCCGTGATCGACGGCCTGACTGGCGATCAACGTTTCTTTCTTGGCTGGGGACAAATCTGGCGTCGTCTTTATCGCGAACCGGAGTTGCTCAAACGGTTGATCACCGATCCACACAGCCCGAGCGAGTTCCGCGTCAACGGAATCGTCCGCAACATGGACGCCTGGTACGACGCGTTTCAGATCAAGCCGACTGATCCGCTGTATCTAAAACCAGAAGATCGCGTCCGTATTTGGTAGCTCAACTTCGGATGTTAAAAAGCTCTCGCCAGCCAAGACGCAACGCAGCAATGGGATTGTGTCTTGGCTAATTGCGTCACTGGCGATTGAGGTTCCAGTTGTAGTCAAGATACGAGACGTTTGGCGAACTCGTACGTGCCGCGCGAATAGCAGATTCAGTCGGCAGCCATTCCGAGATTGCGTTGAGCACCTCAGCTTGGTTACTACCAAAATCCTCGGAGAACCAATCAAGGATGGCGGACAGATGAAACCGATTCGTTAACCGGTCATAGCGAAAATTCTGCTCGCGTGAAAAAAAATCCTTGGCGTTTGCGGCCAATTGAATTTCAATTTTTTTTGGAGCGTAAGCTTCGTTCAGTAAGCGGGGACAACTGATTGATGCACATACGATCGCGAAATGAATTCGCGGTTCGTTCATCTTTCGAAGCACTTCATGCTCGATCTGATCGAGTGAGTATGGTTTGCCACCCACATATAACTTCAGGTCTTTCCAAATGTGGTAACCGAATAATCGAGGCGTATGGTTCCGAATGCTCGTGGTGGGATATTCCCGCAGGATGCCTCGAATCGTTACCGCGTTGTAAGCGTTGATCCAGAACGCTAACTGGGATTCTCGCTTGGCCTTCACGCCACGATCCGCAGTCGAAAGCGAGTT